>NZ_JAPEHS010000051.1:0-18185 GCF_028823565.1 Psychrobacter sp. A3 | reverse complement strand
TGCTGAGTAAATGATAATTTTTATAGTTAGAATTAACTCCCGAAAAGAAGTCAAAACCAACTTTATTTTTTAGCATTCTATATCAGCAAAAATCCACACAAGTTGTTCTTTAGTTGTGCTTTTAAATAGTGTCTCTTCACTGTCGTCCAGTTAAAGAGTTATATAACTAACAACTAAGCAATGTGCTTATCGTTATTAGCGAGCCGACTATCATATCATAACGATTTGGTTTGTCAAGCTTTTTTATCTAATTTGTTTCTCAAGGTTCGCTGCGTTGTTACCATGTAATCTACTCTAGTAATGCTTAGCTCGTCCTGATGAGGTGCGTATTATAGACGCTTTATTTGGTAAGTCAAGAACTAATTTGGTTTATTTTAAATTAGTTGGTTAGACTTGGAGTTTAAGAGTTTAAAATGATAAATCATTCTTTAAATGAACCACTCTTTAATCCGCCTTCCCTTTCGACTGGGTGGCATTATACGCGTATTTAGATGGGGGTCAAGGAGGAACTGATAAATAATTCGCACTCTTTAATTATATCTCCGATGACTCCTCCTAACTAATTGTTATTACTATTAATATCTATTCATCATTATTTTTGTTTATCTCAGTCTATATCCTTGGGCTTAGCACCGTGCTTAAAGACATAAAAAGGGGATCTACCTATCGGTAAATCCCTAGATACAAATAGATACAAAGCCTAAAGGCAGCTTTAACTTTTTGCTTTTGCTCTAATCGTCGTAAAAATGCCCGATAACGCATAAAGAATGCCAATGGCTAAAATACCAACAGGAATGTCATAGAGGACGATGCTCATGATCAACACTCCAATGATAAGTACCACAAATGGGACTTTCTTTTTGTCAAACTCTTTAAAGCTATAGTATTTGACATTGCTGACCATCAGCAGACCACAGATAACAACCCACACCGCAAACAAGAGCATAATAGCGGTATCATACTGTCCGACCCACTCATTATGATCGACCGCGACCATGACAGCAGACGTGACCAATATAGCCGCCAGTGGACTGGCCAAACCGACAAAGTATTTTTTATCAACTTCGCCTATCTGTACGTTAAACCTCGCTAGACGAAAAGCGGCGCAAGCGGTAAAAACAAAAGCACAGCCAATACCAATGCGGCCTAGCGGCTGCAACGCAAAACTATATACTAAAATCGCAGGCGCAACCCCAAAGGCCAGCATATCTGCTAAAGAGTCATACTGCTCGCCAAAGGGGCTCTGCGCATTGAGCATGCGTGCGACGCGGCCATCAGCCCCATCTAAAATCGCCGACAAAAATATAGCTAGTGAGGCTTTGTAAAACGATCCTTGGGTACTGGCCAAAATCGAATAAAAGCCAGACAACAACGACAAGGTGGTAATCAAATTGGGTGCCAAATAGACACCGCGGCTGACCACCGGCTGACCCTCTGTAACTTCTGTCTCAATCACCTCAAACGTTAAGCCATCGTAATTATCATTATCCGCCATGCGAATATTGAACTCATGCTCGTCAACAAAAGGCGGCTGAGTTGCGGCATTATCATTTAAACTATGGTGAGATGGTTGCTCAGTCGTCATAACGGTATCCTTATTCGCCAACTAGCCAGCGGACATTGGTGGCACTATCAGGTGTCAGCTCTGGCGCATCAGCTACTTTTAGAGCAGGCTGCAAAAAGCGCAATATCTCACGGGCATGACTATCAAATTGCCATGGCGGATTGATGACGAGCAAACCTGTGCCATTGAGACCCACGGCGACATCATTTGGATAGATATTTAGCTCACAGACCAGCTGACGTCTCATCTCGGTACGCTTGAGTTTTTTGTAAAACAGCTCAACGGCTTCGATGTTTTTGATCGGGAACCACAGTGCATATGTGCCTTGTGGCCATTTATTATAGGCGGCGACGAGTAAGTTGATAAGACGCGTAAAGTCTTTATGCTCTTGCTCATAAGGAGGATCAAGAAAAATAAGACCGCGGCGCTCGGCTGGCGGAATCACAGCGGTGACGCCTTCAAACGCATCACGATGATGAATACCAATGGGCAGTTTGTACAATTGGTAGTTGAGCGCATCATACTCGCTGGCTTTGGCCTCAAACGCTTCGCCGCGTACGCCAGTGTCTGGGTTTTTTTCGATATGATGGGCGATCCACCATGGCGAACCTGGGTAGACTTTATTATCATAAGTGGCTTTGGCTTGCTTGATGCCTGCTAGATAGTCTTTGACAGCCGCTGGGGCTTGTGACATCTTGGTGTCATCGAGCTTTAACAATGCTTTGATGCCGCCCTCGGCTTCACCAGTTTTGCGCGCTTCTTCACTGCTGAGTGAATAAAGACCGCGACCACCGTAAGCGTCGAGCGTATAAAAGGGTTTATTTTTTTGACTCAGCTGATTCAGCAGCTGCACCAATAAAATGTGTTTTACCACATCAGCAAAGTTACCAGCGTGATAAGCGTGTTTATAGTTCATAATCTCAAAAGTTTAAAGTAAGAAAAATTGCATCTATGGTAGCATAGGCAGCGTAAAAGATAATGTGGTTTTGGTAAATGCTCTTAATAAAAGGGCTTTGAATGCCAGCTGATTAATAATAACGAGGTGAGATGACTAAGATTATTAGCAACCTAAATGTGACAAAGCTGGTGGTCGATCATCCGATAGGACAGGACAATCCTCCGTTACTATCTCCAGACAGTCATAACGATGACCAAGACGCGCTTACCCAGCAGGTACTGCAACTGTCTGATTTTGCAGTCAGCTGGGAAGATAGGCTGACGGATAAGCAGCTTGATACATTTGTCACTGATGGCTGGCTCACTATTGATAATGTATTTAATAAGACCGCATTACTTACGCTACAGGCTGAAAGTGGTTTTATTGACTATCGTGATGCAGCGCTAACCGCTGGCATTCGTATCAGTGATATCCGCGGTGATAGAATACGCTGGATCACCGAGAACTTCTTTGCAGGCTACTATTATCTGCAAAGTATCAACGCGCTGGCCGCTCTGTTTAATCGTAGCTTATTCGCGGGTATTCGTCATAGTGAGGCGCATTATGCCTGCTATCCGGCAGGCTTTGGTTATCAATGGCACAGCGACAATCCTGCGGGCCGCGACGAGCGTGTTATCTCAGCGGTTTTTTATCTCAATGATGATTGGGGAGTGACTGACGGCGGTGCGCTAGAAGTCATTGATAAACATGGCACGCACCATGAAGTGATGCCTGTTGCCAATCGCCTAGTCATATTTGATAGCGATCTGCAACATCAAGTACAAATCGCTCATCGGCAACGCTACTCTATCGCAACATGGATGCGCCGAGATGGTTTGGTGCCGTTTGTTGAAGATAGTATGTAAAAGGTATAGATCTATCATAAGCCGCTACGGCTTGTACCATGGCTGAATGTTCAACATACCCTAGTCTTTAATCCAAAATCTTATCCTCTCACTTTATAATAAAAAGGTTTTTTCATGTCTGACGCTCACAATCAAAACATGACTCATCAGCAGCAAACACTGGACTTAAGCATCGCTTTGCTTGAGCGCCCTTCCGTCACTCCAGATGATGATGGCTGCCAAGATATTTTGTCGTCTCGCCTAGCGCAAGCAGGGTTTGACTGCGAGTTTATGTACTATGGTGACAGACAAGCAAAAGGCGAGCATGCGGAAGTCAAAAACCTCTGGGCACGCCGTGGTACAGCCGACCCTGTGATATGTTTTGCTGGCCATACCGACGTCGTACCGACGGGTGACGAAAAAAACTGGACGTATCCGCCATTTGAGCCGACCATCGCGGACGGCTATCTCTGGGCGCGCGGTGCGGCAGATATGAAAACGGGCATTGCAGCCTTTACCATTGCCGCCGAGCGTTTCGTCGCGAGTCACCCTGAGCACAATGGCTCGATTGCCTTTTTAATCACTTCAGATGAAGAAGGCCCCTCTATCAATGGCACGGTGAAAGTCATTGAAACCTTAGAGGCTCGTCAAGAAAAAATTACTTATTGTCTCGTTGGTGAGCCGTCAAGCACTGATACGCTAGGCGATGTCATCAAAAATGGCCGCCGCGGCTCGTTGGGTGCGGTGTTGACGGTCACAGGTAAGCAAGGCCACGTCGCTTACCCGCATCTGGCCTGCAACCCTATCCATGCGGCGATGTCTGCGCTCAGCGAGCTGACATCAACAACTTGGGACAACGGCAATGACTACTTCCCAGCCACCTCATTGCAGATATCAAATATCAATGGTGGTACGGGCGCAACCAACGTCATCCCCGAAACCTTAGAGGTCGTCTTTAACTTTCGCTTCTCGACCGAAACCAGTGAAGAAGAGCTTAAAGCAAAAACGCATGCCATTTTCGATAAGCATTTTGCTGATAGCAAAGCCAGTTATGATATCCAATGGAAATTATCCGGTCAGCCGTTTTTGACCCCTGAAGGCAAGCTGGTTTCAGCCTGTCAAAATGCGATCAAGTCAGTCACAGGTACAGACACGACGCTATCGACATCAGGCGGTACGTCCGATGGACGCTTTATCGCGCCGACTGGTGCGCAAGTGGTCGAGCTTGGTGTTCGTAACGCCACCATTCATCAGGTCGATGAAAAAGTGGAAGTCGATGACTTGGGCAAACTTGCACAGATATACGAAGGGATTTTGGAAAATTTATTATTAGAGTAACTGTGTAGATAAAACCGAAAAGTAAAAAAGCGCCAGTCTTAGATGACTGGCGCTTTTTTATGGGTGGCTTTGGCTCAAAACTCATTTAAGTTGTTAGCTATAGTGAATTCAGTATAAAAACGATACAGTGGGACTGGGATAAATTTTTCGCAGCATCGAGCAGCGTAGGCACAGCACGCAAGGAAAATTTAGACCAGTGCCACCTTGATATATAATGTATCTGTTTTATTTAGGATTGACTATAGTTACGGCTTTATTCAATACCTATATAAAGGTCGACTTGGCCGTACTCTAAATTCCCATCGATATAGTGCTCAAAGTCTACAGCAAACGTTCGGGTATGCTCACAATCTGGCGCATTGAAATATTCCCAAGCACTCTCCCATGCATTCATGACGGTATTAGGCATATGGCCTTCTTCAGAAAATACCAAGTACTTTCCTGCAGGAATGGTGACTTCTACCACATTACTAGTGCTGGCGGTACGCTCACTGTCTGATTGGTCATTCTTCTCACTGGCTGTTTTCCAGCTAGCGACAACATCAAAAGCACCGACCAAATCATCGCTCTCATAGTTATGATAAATACCGTAAATATCTTCGCCTTCAGGCAATTGTCCTGCGTAATTCTGGTAAAACTTCTGCCACAATCTACCAAGCTTGGCAGTGTCGTGGCTAACCTCAGCGTGATTGGTGGTACGAATGCTAATACCCTTACACGCTATCGCTTCAGCTAACTCTTTAATTTGAGACATCATGATGCTGCCTGCCCTGTTGCTCTCTGTTATTGTTATTGGATGTACTGTTAAAGAAGAAAATCACCTTAATCGGCTTCATCGATCCAATTCATCTGAATGGCTTCTAAAATACCTTCGTTTGAGCGCTGCGGATCATCATCAAAGCCTTCAAGCTCAGTCACCCAGCGGTGCAAATCCGTAAAACGAATGTACTGCGGGTCGACCTCTGGAAACTTCTCATAAAGCTCAATGGCGATATCGAGGCTGTCTGTCCATTTTAGTTTTTGCGGGGTCATGGTATCTCCTTAGCGGTTATCATTTAAAAAGTCTTCTTAAGACGTTGATCAGCTAAATTATCAGCCTATTTATTCACCTCTATCCTACCAAACTTCGCTAACTGATTATAGCCAAGTTCTCTATACAAACGGCTTTGATTAATCAGCCTATTTGGCAGACTTTACAGATTTAATCGCTACTTGATGCGCATTCCATGAGTCGATGACGTCATTGGTCTGCTCGCCGAGCATATCCAATACCGCCGGCGCGCACTTACCTTTTTTATCGGTCAAGACAAACTTCGTCATCCCAATACCCATCAGTTGATGTTTGACAAAAAACCGTGTTTCAAAATACACGTATTTTGTATCCCAACCGACAAGCACGCTATTTACTGTCATTTTATTAAGAAATTTAATTTCTTTAAGATAGACCATCTCTTGCATGGCGATAATCCAGCCAAGATTTTTTATTCCCTTTTGATGACAGCAAGTCATCAGCCAGTTGGTGATGTTTAATTCTATAAAAGACAAATAACGATAATTAGGCAGATGATCGCGAAACCCCATATCGTGCGGCAAGACACGGTATTGACGTATTATCGGTGCGGCCAACATCTCGGCGCTCAGACGCTGTTTTACTGACTGTTTATCACGCTGCTGTTTTAGCAAACTAATCATAATAAAAAAACGTATCAACATGTTCATAAATGACTCTCTTAATTCTGATTTTGTATAAAGTCTAACTGAATAGAAAGATGGCTTACCTTAACGCAAAAAAGCCACCTAAGTGACTTTTTTATTTAAGAAAACATACTCAAAACTTATGCTGAAAAGCTGATTTTAGTGATTAATGACCGCCGCCATTGATACTACGTACCATCTCTTCGACCATCTTTTTGGCATCGCCAAAGATCATCATGGTTTTGTCCATATAGAAGAGGCTGTTATCAAGACCTGCATAGCCGGTGCTCATCGAACGCTTGATGACCATCACCGTTTGCGCTTTGTTGGCTTCTAAAATGGGCATACCAAAGATAGGAGATGTCGGATCGTCTTTTGCTGACGGGTTGACGACGTCGTTGGCACCGATGACCAAGACCACATCGGTACTGGCAAAGTCGGAATTGATCTCATCCATCTCTAGGATATCGTCATAAGGCACGTCGGCTTCTGCCAATAGTACGTTCATGTGCCCTGGCATACGACCAGCAACAGGATGAATGGCAAAGCGAACGTTGACACCTTCGTCTTTTAATAGCTCGTACAATTCTTTTACCGCGTTTTGCGCGCGGCCTTGTGCCATACCGTAACCTGGTACGATGACCACATTGCTAGCATTGGACATAAGGAACCCTGCGTCTTCTGCTGAGCCTGATTTGTATGTTTTTGGTGCACCATCATCATCGCCTGCAGCGGCCGCTGACGTGCCCATACCGCCAAATAGAACATTAAGCAATGAACGGTTCATGGCTTTACACATGATATAAGATAAAATCGCACCTGAGGAACCGACGAGCGAACCTGCGATAATAAGCATTGAGTTGCCCAGCGTAAAGCCAATACCTGCTGCCGCCCAACCTGAAAATGAGTTCAGTAGCGACACGACCACTGGCATATCACCGCCGCCGATAGGCGCAATCCACATCCAACCAAAAATCACTGCAATCACTGTCATCGCATAAAACGCAGGCAAGGAATCCGTGACAAAATATACCCCGCCAAACCCAATCATCGCTATAAATAGCAAGGCTTGGACAGGTTTTACCCAGCCGCCAGTGATTGTTTTTGCCCAGCTTTTTGCCGCAAGCTTACCAAAAGCAAAGACAGAGGCAGAAAAAGTAATCGCACCGATAAAGCACCCGATAAATAGCTCAACACGGGCAACCGCGCCATGCTGCTGCTCGGTATGCAGTACCGTGGCCAGCGCAATCGCAACCGCCGCCAGACCGACAAATGAGTGCATCAACGCTACCGTTTCTGGCATTTGCGTCATCGCGACGGTTTTTGCTTTCCACATGCCGACGATGGCACCTAAGATCATCGCACCGATGATTAACCACAGCACAGGGCCTTCTGCTAAGAAAAAGGTGGTGATAACAGCAATTGCCATCGCTGCCATACCAAAGCGGTTGCCACGAATCGCTGTCTTTGGACTCGACAATCCGCGTAACGTTAAAACAAAGAGGATAGCGCCGACTAAATAAAACCAATCTGCATTGGTGGCAATAAATTGGGTTAAATCGCTCATGCATCACCTCCATTTTCAGATGTTGCTACTGGCGCTTTTTTTGCTTTGGGCTTAAACATCGCGAGCATACGTTCAGTCACCGCAAAACCACCAAAGATATTGATACTGGCCAAAAATACCGCAAAAGCACCAAGCAAACTGGTCGGGGTAAACATCGAGCCGTCGATATGGATAGTCTGTAGCATCGCACCGACGATCACGATACTTGATAAGGCGTTGGTCACCGCCATCAATGGCGTATGTAGCGCTGGGGTCACGCCCCAGACGACGTAATACCCAACAAAGATAGCGAGTACAAATACGGTAAAAATCGCGACAAATGGTGTGCTACTCATGGCTGCACCGGCAGGCGCTGCCGCTAAAATGGTGGCAATCATCTTATCCTCCTAAAAATTTATTCGTGTCTGGCAAATGTATGGCGACCAGCAAGGGCTAGCGTTTGGCCAAGCGCACTTGGTTGTCATAGGTCACTGCCAGTGCACCCTGAATCTCATCTTCCATATCTAAGTTCAGTGCCAGTGTGTTTGCTGACGCGTCATCTGTAGCAGCTGGTGCAATTAAGGTGGTGATAAAGTTGACAAGGTTATTGGCATACAAGTCTGAAGACTGCGCCGCAAGCATTGATGGGATATTGGCCGCGCCAACGATACGTACGCCATTGTCTGTAGTGACGGTCTCATTTGGCGCACTGCCCTCGACGTTACCGCCCGTTCCAGCTGCCATATCGATCAGCACCGAGCCGGCTTTCATTTTGGCAAGGGTTGCCTGATGGACTAAGCGCGGCGCTTGACGACCAGGGATTTGTGCTGTGGTAATGACAATATCGGCATTGCTTAATGCTTTGTCGACGACTGCAGCTTGGTCTTTGATATATTGTTCTGATGGCGTCCACGCATAGCCGCCCGTCGCTTTGGCTTTTTGTGCTTCGTCGTCACTCATTGGCACATCCAGCCATTTACCGCCCAGCGACTCCACTTGTTCTTTTGCGGCAGGGCGCAAATCACTCGCTTCTACAACCGCGCCTAGACGCTTTGCCGTTGCAATCGCTTGCAGACCTGCCACGCCTACGCCCAAAATAACCACTTTGGCTGGCTTGACTGTACCCGCAGATGTCATAAACATAGGAAAAGGACGAGAGTATTCGTTAGCCGCGAGCAATACCGCTTTATAACCAGCAAGGTTAGCCTGCGATGACAATACGTCCATGTTTTGCGCACGTGATAATGTGCGCGGTAATAACTCCATTGCAAAGGCCGTAACGCCTTTGGCAGCATACGTGTCTAGCTGAGTGTTGCGATACGGGTCTAGCATACCGACGACGATTTGGCCTGCACTCAAACGCTCTGTCACTTCGGCGGGCAAGTCGTGAATGGTGGTAATAATTTGAGACTGGGCAATCACCTCGGCGCTACTGCTGGCAATGTCTGCTCCTGCCGCCTGATACAGCGCATCAGCATAGTAGGCTGCCTGCCCTGCACCTGACTGGATGACGACCTCAAACCCAAGCTTACGCAGTTTTTTGACCGCGTCTGGGGTTAGCGCGACACGGCTCTCGCTTGCGATATCTGCACTGATTACACCGATTTTCATACCGTCTCCTTACTTACGTCTAATGACTTTATTTACGTCTCAATGACTACCTTTAATACCCTCAACGCACATTTAAAAAGCACAGGGGACAAAAAAACCTTTGGTCGTTGTTGGTTCAAGATTTTGACCAAAGGCTATCAATTTAATAAATGACGACTACATCACCATCATCTCTTTTTATTATAGAGACATCATCCGCCAACTTTCATTGCCTAATGGTGACCAACAAGTAAAATTAAAAGTTAGGCATTTACACCATCTGGATAACTTTTATTGTTATATTAAACACTTTTATTTTTCTACGAAAGCGAACCCCTTGCCGAATATAGCCTACTGGTCATCTTAACTACCTTTCAAATGCTTGCTTTTTTGTCAATTAAGCATCACTCCCCCCTCAATCATGACGTCAAATCACGTTAAAATTGCATATAAGGTATAATCAGAGCACTTGACACCGCGATAGACAGACCATTGATTTCACAGAATAAGGATTAGCCATGTATTTTTTACTCTCTCCTGCCAAGTCTTTAAATGAGACAGACGATATCCCTGTCAACCTAGGCAACTACTATAGTCAGCCTGAGCTGATTGACCACGCACAGGCACTAATGAAAATACTAAAGACAAAAGAGCCGGTTGATTTGCAAGCGCTGATGAGTATCTCGGATGATCTGGCGCAGCTCAATGCGGCGCGCAACCAGCAGTGGCAATGGGATAACGACAAACCTTTTACCACCAAAAATGCCAAACCTGCCGCTTATCTATTTGATGGTGATGTTTATACAGGTCTGGATATGTATGGTATGGACAAGGACACTGCCATCTACGTCAACGAGCACTTAGGTATTTTGTCAGGTCTTTATGGTGTGCTAAAACCGCTCGATTTGATTCAGCCGTATCGCTTAGAGATGGGCACTAAGCTGAAAAATGAGCGTGGTGACAACCTATATGAGTTTTGGGGCGAGGAAGTGACTGATGTTATCAATGCACGCATGGCTGATAGCGAAGACAAGGTATTGATTAATTTAGCGTCTAATGAGTATTTTAAGTCGGTAAAAAAGAAAGCATTAAATGCTAAGGTTATCACGCCCAGATTTGAGGATGAGAAAAATGGCAACTATAAAGTGATTAGCTTTTATGCCAAAAAAGCCCGTGGATTAATGGTGAAATATGCTGCTGACCATAAACTGACCAAGGCTGAGCAGTTAAAGCAGTTTGATTTGGCGGGATATTACTATGTCGATGAGCTGTCTGACGACAAAACGTGGACATTTCGTCGTGATGCGGCAGATGCGTAATCTTTTAGCCAAAACATACTTATCTTGCATAAAAAAACCCCCGATAAGCTCAGCCTATCGGGGGTTTTATTTGGACTAGATTTTACAGGTACGTGATATTATTCATACTTTCAGCGAAAAGCGATTTATCAAGGAATACGAGCGAAAATAGTACCTATTGTACATTGAGCGCGTCTGACAAAGAGAAATCGCTTTGTAGCAGAAGTAGAATTACATCATGCCGCCCATTCCACCCATACCGCCCATTCCACCAGCAGCGCCGCCCATAGCAGCCATTGGGTCATCACCTTCTGGCAGATCAGTAATCATCGCTTCAGTCGTGAGCATGAGGCCTGCAACAGAGGCAGCGTTTTCTAATGCTGAGCGTGATACTTTGGCAGGGTCAAGGATACCCATCTCTAGCATATCGCCATACTCGCCACTCGCAGCGTTATAGCCATAGTTACCGCTACCGCCTTTCACTTCGTTGACGACCACTGACGCTTCTTCGCCTGCGTTGGTGACGATTTGACGAAGTGGTGCTTCCATCGCGCGGCGTAGGATGTTGATACCTGCGTTTTGGTCGTCGTTGTCGCCAGTTAGGTCAGACAAGGCACTCATCGCACGGACTAATGCAACACCGCCACCAGGGACGACACCTTCTTCAACCGCAGCGCGAGTGGCATGTAGCGCATCGTCAACGCGGTCTTTTTTCTCTTTCATTTCTGTTTCAGTCGCTGCGCCGACTTTGATAACGGCTACGCCGCCTGACAGTTTGGCCACACGCTCTTGTAGCTTTTCTTTATCATAGTCAGAGGTAGACTCTGCGATTTGACGGTTGATAGACTCAACACGATTATCGATGTCGGCTTTGTTGCCAGCACCATCGACGATGACGGTGTTTTCTTTACCAACAGTGACTTTTTTCGCAGTACCCAATTGCTCTATAGTCGCAGTCTCAAGGCTCAGACCAATCTCTTCAGAGATGACCGTACCACCAGTGAGCGTTGCGATATCTTCTAGCATGGCTTTACGACGATCACCGAAACCTGGTGCTTTAACAGCACAAGTTTTTAGGCCGCCACGCATGTTGTTGACCACTAGCGTAGCCAATGCTTCGTTTTCTACGTCTTCAGCAATGATTAGCAATGGCTTGCTTTGCTGCATCACTTGCTCAAGCAGTGGCACGATTTCACGGATGTTGCTGATTTTTTTGTCAACTAGCAAGATGTATGGGTTTTCAAATTCAGCTGTTAGGCTGTCTTGCTTGTTGGCAAAGTATGGGCTGATATAACCACGGTCAAACTGCATACCTTCGACCACTTCTAGGGTATCTTCAAAGCTTGAACCTTCTTCAACCGTGATCACGCCTTGCTTACCGACTTTTTCCATCGCTTGCGAGATCAACTCACCGATTTTGGTGTCTGAGTTGGCAGAGATAGAACCTACTTGGGCGATTGCTTTGTGATCATCAGCTGGGGTAGATAGATTATGAATCTCTTTAACCGCTTCGCGTACTGCTTTGTCGATACCGCGCTTGAGATCCATTGGGTTCATGCCAGCAGCGACAGACTTCATGCCTTCTTGCAAGATCGACTGGGCCAATACGGTCGCCGTCGTGGTACCGTCACCAGCGACATCGTTGGTACGGCTCGCGACTTCACGAACCAATTGTGCGCCCATGTTTTCAAATTTGTTTTCAAGCTCAATCTCTTTGGCAACCGAAACACCGTCTTTGGTGATGGTTGGCGCGCCAAAAGACTTGTCGATCACCACATTGCGACCTTTAGGGCCTAGCGTGACTTTTACGGCGTTTGCCAAAACATTGACACCGTCCATCATTTGCGTGCGAGCATCAATACCGAATTTTACATCTTTTGCCATGTTAATTTACTCCATTATTATAAGTATAAAAATACATTTAAATGAGTCAATAGTGTATTGACCAGCTTGACGTTTTAGATGAGCATCATTAAATATAGGTCATTACAGACGCCTATGGTCAAAGATATGCTGAGTACTCAATCATACTCAAAAGGACTAGCCTTCTAGCACACCCAATACATCAGATTCTTTCATAATAAGTAGTTCTTCGCCGTCAACTTTCACGGTTTGACCAGCATATTGACCGAACAAGACTTTGTCACCAGCTTTTACATCTAACGCGCGAATGTCGCCATTGTCACGAATCTGACCATTGCCTGTTGCCAACACTTCACCTTGTGATGGTTTTTCTTGTGCCGAACCAGGTAGCAAGATACCACCAGCAGTCTTTTGCTCTTCTTCTACGCGGCGAACGACGATACGGTCATGTAAAGGACGAATGTTCATCGATATGACTCCAAAAGTTGGTTATAACGTTAAAAGGTTTATTTGAATTAATGGTCTCAAGACCAGTATCTATAATAAATGTGACCAAAAAGTGACATCTCATAGATAAGCTTTGAGCTTGTATCAAAAAGTGGGGGCAGGGGGAGTTTGGTTCAAGTGTAAAAACCAAAAATTTACAAGAATTTTTTATCCTGTTCGTATATTAGGGCGTGTCCTCATTTTAAAAATGGTGACAAAAATGAGATAAATCGCCGTCAAACAAGGAAAATAGCGCAAGTAATATCGAGATATTAGTCAGCTATTTGACACCGTTTGGCCAGATTTAGCCATTTTTAGCCCATTTAGATGGCTATCGATTGAATTGAGGACACGCCCTAGCTATCAGGCAGCCTTATTGGGCAACGTTGTAGGCAGCGCTGTGCTTTACTGGTTTTACAGCAAGTTACGTACAGATAGGGCGACCGCGTGGCTAGCAATATTGACTACAAGAGGCAAACGTCACTTGGGAGTACCTGCCTTGAAAGTGTAATAGAGTATGACCATCATAGTCTCTGAGACCATAATAATAGCAATAAGTTACCACTGCTCAATCAGTGTTAAACAGACAGTGATAAACAGAATGTATTAAGGACTATCCATGAGTTTTATATCTAAATCTAACATTAACAACCCCGCCCGCAGCAAGTCGACAGTATTGTCCGCCTTCACCACAGGCGTGAGCATTGCTGCTATTGGAGCCTTGAGTATGACCGCACCCACCCTCGCTAGCGCCAAAACCGTCCAGCCCTCTAGTGCCAATTATAGCTTTACGGTAGAAGACAAATACAAAGGCACTGCCACCCGTACGCTAGGCAAATCGGGCAATACTTGGAACTATAATGTCAAAGCACGGGTGGCAGGTGTTGCCAATGCGTCGCAAAGCAGTACCTTTACCATCAAAGGCAACAACGTCATTCCGACGCAGGCCAGCACCACTTATAAACTGCTGGGTCTTGGTCGTACGCACAAGCTAAGCTTTAACCCAAGCAGCAAAAAAGTCACCAGTACCTATAAAGGCAAAACCATGACCATGGATATGGCGCAGCAAGCCTTTGATGACTTAAGTCTTGAAGTGCAAATTCGTCAAGATTTACTAAATGGTAAGTTCTCTGGTAACTACTACATGGCCAAAAAAGACAAGGTAGAAAAAACGCCATTTAAAAAATCGGGCAATACCAAAATCACGGTGCCAGCCGGTACCTTTGATACTGTCCGTATTGACCGTATTCATGACGACAATGACCGCTCAACCAGTTTTTGGTTAGCGCCGAGCTTGGATTATTTGCCCATAAAAGTCAGTCAGATTAACGATGGTAAAAAGATGGAGCTAGAGCTGACTAAGGTCAATTAATTTTCAGCTTATCGCTCACTTGACGCTAAGCGAGTCTTAAAAAAAAGCGGTACTCTACATGAGAGTGCCGCTTTTTTTTATCCAATCTTTTTGTGACCTAATATCTTTTATGCCAACAGCAGAGGTAAAAAACCAATCTAGCGAGCGCGCGGCTTCTTGACGACATTATTCATCGACGGCAAGCGTTTTAGTAAAATAAACAGCCAAACATTGATGGCAAACAACAATACAAAATCAAACAGATATACCGCTATTTCCGCCCAGCTGCTGCCATACACGCGCGTAAACAGCACCACGCCACTTGCGCCCAAATATACTAGAGTAAACATACTACCGACCAATAACGCATAAGGCGAGCGCCCGCGCACGATCCATGGCGTCAATATAAAAGCTGGCAAAAGCCATAGTGCTTGCCATGCGATACCGCCCACAATATCAGGGCGACTGGCATTAAACACATTGATCAAGATGGGCAACCCAAGCAGTCTATACACCAACCAAATCAGCCACGTCATCATCAAACGCTGACGCATGGGCGTAATAGGTTTTTGCGGGGTGGCCGCGCGCCCAGACTCTACAGTTGGCGCATTGCTATGGGTGTCGCTATCAGAGCGGTTGGTAGCCATTATAGATACAGATTTCCTCATTCGCAGCAGCGACAGTTGGGGGCTACTGACAGTATAGTAAGAGATAAAAGATAGTAGAAAACAAAAGCCGTTTATCGTTGCCAATTGGCCTGCGCCAATGCGCGAGCACTAATCGCCAAACGCCGACCTTGAGCGATACCGAGCTCGCGCTCATCATCAGAGACTGGCTGGTCATGTAATGCACCGCTCACATGACTGGCACCATAAGGCGTCCCGCCGCGATGCGTCCGATTTAATGCAGGCTCAGCATAAGGCACACCCACGATGACCATCCCGTGATGCATCAATGGTAACATCATCGTCAGCAGTGTGGTCTCTTGGCCACCATGCATAGAGCCTGTCGCTGTAAATACCGAGGCAGGCTTGTTTTGTAGGTTTCCCGCCAGCCAGAGCGTGACCGTGTTGTCCCAAAAGTACTTCATAGGCGCGGCCATATTGCCAAAGTGCGTGGGGCTACCGAGTGCAAGGCCGCTACAGTCTTTGAGATCGTCCATGGTGCAATACAGATCGCCCTCATCAGGAATCGCAGGTTTACTGGCCGTGGTCTCAGGCGCGACGGTCGGCACTGTACGGATGCGCGCTGTCATCCCAGCCTCTTCAATACCTTGAGCGATGGCGTATGCTAATGTCTTTGTCGTGCCATAATTTGAATAATAAAGCACCAAAACGTAAGGGTTGGCCTGACTCATTAACCGTCCTTCCTCATAAAACTATTGATAGTATTATCTATATATCATTATTTATCGATCAATAACGATATCGCCCGCGATAGGCGATGCGATGATGTGCTCATTATGCCCCAGTCATTCACCGACATGCAAACCAGCTGACGACTATTTTACGACCACTTACGCCAGCCACGCCTACGTGATGCCTTATCAAAGAGCTGCTGTGCATTTTGACACAATTAAACGGCAGATGATAACGACGCATCTTTGTTACACTATTGTCTCTCTACTTCCTGCTAAATGGTCACTATGGAAAACTTAAGCAAAAGACTCCCATTTTTACATCAGCGCTGGTTCCAGTTTTTACGGTTTTTGACGCGGCACTTTTTTGAAGACAACTGCCAGCAAAAAGCCGCCTCCCTTACATATACCACCATGCTGTCGATCGTGCCTGTATTGACCGTTTTGCTCATGATATTGTCCTCTGTACCGGCACTGGCATCCGTCAGAGCGCAGATATACGAGGTCATTTATAGCAACTTGTTGCCGCAATCGAGCATGCAAGTCAGTGAGTATATCAATGACTTCGCCGAAAAATCATCCAATCTAACCATCATCGGCGCCATGGTGCTATTTTTTACCACCATCATGACCTTGACCACCATTGAGCGTGCCTTTAATCAAATCTGGCGGGTGGAGAGCCGCTCAGGTGGTATAAAGAGTCTGCTGCGCTATTGGACGATTGTGACCTTGGGGCCTATGGTGCTGGGTACGGCGTTTATCGCTTCAAGCACGGTACAAAGCTTGAGTTTTTTAAATCGCCAAATAGCAGGCTACGGTATTGATTGGGGGTTTTGGGTACAAGTAGTGTCGGTTAGTATCACCATGGCCGGCTTTATAGGGATGTATTGGTTTATTCCCAAAGCCCGTGTGCCCGCAAAAAATGCAGCCATCGCTGGGGTCTTTGTGACGATTATCTTTGAGCTGATGAAGCACCTGTTTGGCACAGTGATGGCAAACTTTACCAGCTACGAGGCCATTTACGGAGCCTTTGCCGCCTTGCCTATCTTTTTGTTATGGATATACCTGTCTTGGAATTTGATTTTGTTAGGCGTTGAGATCAGCTATACCTTGACGATTTTTGAGACCGAAGAAGTCTACCCGCGCCATCCACTGCTCAGCTTACTCGATATGTTAAACCTTGTGTACACCCATCATCTAAAAGGCGAAGCGGTCAGTGAGCAAGCCCTGCGCAATGTGTTGGGCCGCAAAGAGCTACCCAAATGGTACACCTATATCAACTACCTCCAAGACAGCAACCTCATCACCATGACCGAAGATGAGGACTATGTACTCAAAAAAGACTTGAGCAAGATGACATTGTGGGATTTTTATCGCACTCTGCCCTATCCTTTGCCGATCAAAGACGAGCTCGATGAGATAAGAGTAGAAGACCAAAAACCTTGGCTCAGCCTCCTAGTGGATCGATTTGAGCATACGGAAGCCTATGCCAAGCAGCAGCTAGACTTGCCGTTGAATGTTATCTTTACCAACGCCGAACCGCGCAAAAACCCTGATGAAAAAGGCACGAATAAAAACACCCAACACTCTTTATTTAAAAAACCTGAATTTAGAAAAACATCGCAAGCCGCTCCTACAAGCTTAGCTCGACAGTTAACTGATACAACAGCGACCTCGCACTTTGATCCAGCCGCTTATGACAAGGACAGTGAGGTTGAGTGTGATGCACATGATAATGAAATCATCATTCCTATAGACCCAAAAACGCCGTCTCCACAAACCAGCAGATGGGGACACAAAACCACAATCATCACCGAAGCGGACAACCCTAAACACGGCTTTAATAATAAAAATTAGTTTGCTAAAATAGATAAAAGAAAACTAATTGGAAACACGAAAACAAATGTAGTACAGTTTATTAATATAGCTGTTATATTCCCAGCAACACATTTGTTGGGGTATTCTTTTGACACATAGCACAGCATTTCCATTAAAAACCATAAGTATCGGCATCATCTCTATAATGCTATCTGCATGCGGTGACGGTAATGATGACAACACACAACCTGCACCATCTGATAAGCCGCCTGTAGTGGTTCCACCTAATACAAGTGAGCCACTGACACCGCTGGAGCCAAGCACGCCAATCAAACCTAGCGAACCATTAACGCCGCTGGAGCCAAGTACGCCGATCAAACCTAGCGAACCATTAACGCCACTTGAGCCAAGCACGCCAATCAAACCTAGCGAACCATTAACACCGCTGGAGCCAAGTACGCCGATCAAATATCCAGAACCACAAAAAGACCGTGCTG
>NZ_JAPEHS010000050.1:0-18549 GCF_028823565.1 Psychrobacter sp. A3 | reverse complement strand
GCGCCTCAAGCATTGGTATAACGGCTGGCCTCCGGCATCCAGCGGTGTATTAATTGGCTGACGTCAGCTTTGCGCGCAGGATCTGCAATCAGATGCTTGGCCAAGCGCTGCGCAACAGCAAATAACTGCTCATCGCGAATCAAATCAGCCAAATAATAGCCGACATTGCCTGTTTGTCGTTTGCCCAGCAGCTCGCCTGGTCCGCGCAGCTCCAAGTCTTTTTGGGCAATGACAAAACCATCAGTGCTATCTCGCAGCACATTTAGCCGCTCAGTGCCCTTCTCTGATAAAGGCTTTTGATACAGTAAGACGCAGAAACTCTTGGTTGAGCCACGTCCAACGCGGCCGCGCAACTGATGCAGCTGCGATAGCCCCAGACGTTCGGCATTTTCGATGACCATCAGCGAGGCATTGGGCACATCGACACCGACTTCGATGACAGTGGTGGCAATCAATAAATCAAGATTGCCTGCTTTAAACTCCTGCATGATGGCTTGCTTATCAGCAGGTTTCATTTTGCCATGCACCAGCCCGATACGAATATCTAAGCGTGCACTTAAATCTTCAAACGTCGCTTCTGCCGCTTGCGCATCAAGCACGCTCGACTCCTCAACCAACGAGCATACCCAATACGCCTGCTTCCCTGCAGCACAGTTCACCGCAATACGCTCAATCACTTCATCACGGCGATTACGGTCAATCGTCACGGTGGTGATGGGCGTGCGTCCCGGTGGCAGCTCATCGATAATAGAGGTATCCATATCACCATAGACACTCATCGCCAGCGTACGCGGAATAGGAGTCGCGGTCATGATCAGCTGATGCGGCGTACTGCCTGCCACGCCTTTATTAGTGAGCGCCATGCGTTGCTCGACGCCGAAACGATGCTGCTCATCGATAATGACCAAGCCCAGTTTGGCAAATTGCACTTGCTCCTGAAACAGCGCATGAGTACCGACCACCACTTGCACGGTGTTTTCACTTACTGCCTCTAGCGCTTCGCGGCGCTGCTTGGCGGTTTGCTTGCCCGCCAGCCAGCCCACACCGATGCCTAATGGCTCAAACCACTGTTTAAAATTTAACAGATGCTGCTCTGCTAAAATCTCGGTCGGTGCCATGACGGCCACCTGCCAGCCACTATCGAGCGCATAGCCCGCCGCGCCTGCGGCAACCAATGTCTTGCCAGCGCCCACATCGCCCTGCACTAGCCTGAGCATGGGGATCGACGTTGCCATATCTGTGGTAATGTCTGTGAGCACGCGCCGCTGCGCACCGGTCAAATCAAACGGCAACGCGGCAAACAGCTTGTCAGCCAAAGGGCTGTGAGCGGCACATTTGGGCGCTTTGTACTGATGTAACTGCTGGCGACGATATAGCAAGCTTAACTGATGGGCGGTCAACTCCTCAATGATAAGGCGCTGACACGCCGCGTGGCTACGAGCGCTGAGCTGAGTCAGCAGCTGATATTGCTGTCTGGCATCGGTATAAGTGGGCGGGGTATGCAGCAGGACCAATGCTTCAAATATCGTCAAGTTATAGACATTATTATTGGCCGTACTAGCAGCGCTGCTGGACTCATCGGCACCATGAGCTAGAGTATGATCTGGCACACGCCGCGCAAGCGTTGAAAATATATCGTCTGGATAGTCTATCTCTGCGGTCACTGCTGGTTTTGGCACAAAAGGCACCAACGGCAAATCTGCCACCACCGCAAAATCCGCTGGCGTAAATAGCGTCATCGGCAGACCTTGGCTGCGCACCGTCTGGAGTGCCAGCTTAATCAAGGTGCGCAATTTGTTTTGATGCAGGCCTTTGAAAGTAGGATAAATGGGTTGCAGGCCGGTATTGGTGATGGCAGTACTATCATTTAGCACCTGATATTCAGGATGGTGCATCTGCTTGCCATAGCGGCTGACTTTGACTTCACCAAACAGTTGCAGCCGCGTACCTACACTCATGGTCTGAGCAAGACCACGATAGACCTTAAAAAATCGCAGAGAAATCGTGCCCGTATCGTCATCGACAATGACGGTCATGCCATTTCGTTTGGTATCGACATGCACCACACGTCCCGTAATCAACGCTGCTTGCCCGTGCTCCACATCAGCGATGGCCACCAAGTGGCTACGATCTTCATAATCACGCGGCAGGTGGAGCAGCAGATCAAATATCCGCTTGATATTCAACTGCGCCAACTGCGCAGCGACCTTTGTCCCAACACCCGCCAGCGCTGTCACTGGCATATCTAATGGCGAGACTGCGCCTGCTGGCCGTGCAGGTGCGGTAAAATGACTGAGGGACTGATTGGCGGATGTGGTCATCGAAGATCCTAACAATTTTTTATTTCCATCGACAAAAGCAAGTATTATCATCACACTATAAATCACTGACTGATTTTATTATAACTGACAACACCATCGATTATGCCAAGCGATTTGATAACACGGTATCTAGCAGTCGACCCCCTCTAACAATGACATAGCGCTACTGGTATAAACTTTACTTGCGTACTACGTGCCTTCGATTCAGTCGCATGCTTAAACAGATAACCACTTTATTTTGAACGGACTAGGGCGTGTCGTGCGCACGTGCTGCAAAGATGCCTAATACAATAAAAGCACCACAATTGATACATTGCAGTGCTTTTTATTCATTTATCTATAGTTAATACACTATAAAAATGACTATATAAATAATGTGATGCCATGACTTAACGAGCAGTCATATCATCATCGCCGGCTACAAAGCTACTTGACGCGCGCGCGATATTTTACTGCCACGGTGTCATTGAGACCGACGCCCTGCAAATCCCAGCGTACGGCTTTGTAATGCTTGAGATCGACATCGACCAGTTGATTGTCTACGCGAGTACGCAGTGGCATGCGAGCAAAGGTGTTACCATCGACGCTGCCGTATGGAAAATCAGGTGCTACTGTACGCAACAGCTCGACCTGCTCAGGTATGGTCATGGTCACGGTCATCTTACGCACGCGGTCAGCGTTGGTATTGGTAAAGTACCCTTGATACTCCAGCACGTTGCCTGACTGCAGGCGGGTGTTGGCATTGACCGGTACCAGTACTTCTTCGCCATTGGCATCGACACTGACCAAAGAGGCGGTGATTTTACTAGTGACTGCTTGAGCGCTTGAGTTACCGGCGTTGCTAGTACTCGTTTGTACCGCAGCTGAAGCGTCTACCGTCTGCTCTGGCGTTGGCAACATGGCAGAGGCTTGCGTGACGACCATTGCGCCGATAAGCGTACCAGCAACAACGTGAAATAAGCGATGTCCGCTCCATGCGCTAAATGGACTGGCAAAGTGGTTGTTTTTTTTCATGGTGTTCATTATCCCTCGTTGATATATCGATAAAACGCCGCGCTACCGCTTCACTATCGGTATGACGCTCGCTCATCTATTGATGCGCGCGTGGCTCTCCGGCATTGGGCAGTATATAGTCAGTTCAAAACAAAACTGTCATAAGTTCCAAAGCGCTACTGGAATGAATTTTTCGCAGCCTCTTTATATACAGCACGCAAGGAAAATTTATACCAGTAGCGCTATAACATTTTTAAATTGAATCTACTATAGTTGCATGCCAAAGGCGGCATTTATTTTTCTTGATTATCTTCGTTCACGGTCTGTAAAGCAATAGCGTTTAGCATAGCAAAAACCCTATGGGTGTACATAAGCCCCGTGTTGCGGTTGTGTATATAGTGCATCAGCTCTGAAAATGATAAACACCACTGAAATAAAAGATGGCTCATAACGGCGTTTTTTGCTATGGTAATTCTTTAGCGATCGGCTTGTTTGCCGCGCCTTTTTTATTCTAACCACTACTGCCCCTATTATGACTACTAGCGCCATGCCACAGATCAATCCTGAATACGTTCATTGGTTTCGCAACTCAGCCCCTTACATCAATACGCATCGCGGCAAAACGTTCGTGATTATGTTTGGTGGTGAAGCGGTCAACCATCCAAATTTTAGCACTCTAATCCATGACTTTGCCTTACTCCATAGCTTAGGTATCAAGCTGGTGCTGGTGCATGGCTCTAGGCCACAAATCGAAAAAAACTTAAAAGACGCTGCCATCACCTCGCCCCTGCATCAAGATATTCGTGTCACGCCGCGAGAAGCGATGCCTGCCATCTTACAGGCAGTCGGTGCCATCCGCCTACAGATCGAAGCGCAGCTATCGATGGGCTTGGCCAACTCGCCCATGTACGGCTCTCGTATCGATGCGGTCTCTGGCAACTTCGTCACAGCGCGGCCTTATGGCGTCCGTGATGGCGTCGACTACCAAATGACAGGCGAAGTACGCTCGATCGACGTCGAAGCCATCAAAAACAATCTGCTCCACGACCATATCGTGATATTGGGCTCGATGGGCTACTCAGCGACAGGCGAAGTGTTTAATTTGCTCGCTGAAGACGTGGCGCTTAGCACCGCAGTGAGCTTGGGTGCCGATAAGCTTATTTTCTTAGGAGAAGAAGCCGGCATCAATGACAATGATCGCTTGCTACGAGAGATGATTCCAAACGAAGTCGATCGCTTCTTACGCGACCGTGACCTAAACTGTGAGATCAATTATTTCTTACACTGTGCCAGTGTGGCTTGCCGTCAAGGTGTCCATCGCACGCACATCATCTCATACGCCAAAAACGGCGCACTCCTCGAAGAGCTGTTCACCCGTGATGGCTCTGGCACCCTAATCAGCCACGACCCTTATGAAGAGATCCGCCACGCCAACATCGATGACGTGGTCGGCCTGCTCGAGCTTTTGACGCCACTTGAAGAGCAAGGCATCTTGGTGGCTCGCTCGCGTGAGCGCCTCGAGCAAGAAATCGACAACTACAGCGTCATCGAGCGTGATGGCATGATTTTAGGCTGCGCCGCTTTATACCCACTCGATGACGACTCAGCAGAGGTCGCTTGCGTCGCCGTCCATGCCGAATACCGTAATGGCAGCCGCGGCAATGATTTGCTGGCGTTTATCGAGCAGCAAGCACGTAGCCATGGCCTACACAAGCTCTTTGTCTTGACGACTCGCACCGCCCATTGGTTTGTCGAGCACGGTTTTGCCGAAGTCGATGCCAGCGCTCTGCCCGCTGCGCGCCGCGAAAAGTACAACAATGGTCGTAACTCTAAGGTCTTTCAAAAAACCTTATAATTAATCTAGGCAGGCTTTAGTCAACTGCCGCGCCAAATCAAAAAAGCCCTCATTTATAAACGAGGGCTTTTTTATCAATACTAAAAAGCGATAGGATAATTTTTTATAGCGAGCTGACTATACTTTATCAATGTCGCTTTACAAATGGCACTTTATAAGTAATGCCTTATAAATGACACCTGCTAGAGACAATCTCGCACAGGTATCAGCCTATCAATGTCGAACATAACACTAAAAGCAATGAATGCCCCTAATGCGTTACTTTACGTTTAATAGCTCAACCGTAAAGATAAGCGTGCTGTTTGGCTCGATACCCGCGTTACCCGCTTCACCATACGCGATGTCTGATGGGATATAAAACTCGTATTTGCCGCCCTCTTTCATCAGCTGCAGACCTTCTGTCCAGCCCGCGATGACTTGATTGAGCGGGAACTCAATTGGCTCGCCGCGCTCGTATGAGCTATCAAATACTGTACCGTCGATCAGCTTACCTTCGTAATTGACTTCGACCACATCGGTGGCTTTTGGTGATTTGCCTGTACCTGCTTTGATGACCTTGTACTGCAGACCAGAAGAGGTTTCTTTTACACCTTCTTTCTTAGCGTTTTCTGCTAAAAAGGCTTCGCCTGCCGCTTTGTTTTCTGTAGCTTTGGCTTCCATGTCTTTAACAAACTTTTCTTCTTGCTCTTTTTGATAATCCATCAAGACTTGTTGCATCTGCTCTTGGGTCAGTGCTGAGTCGTTGCCTTCATAGCCATCGCGAAAGCCTTGCTCAAAAGTATCAAGATTTAGATCACCGACCGCTTCTTTATTACCTTCGGCCATCATATAACCCAAGCTATAGCCTACTTTTTCGTTCGCCGAGCTTTGCTCAGTGATTGAGATGCTTTGCGCCGCGGTTTCTTGATTGCCGTTATTGGTGCTACAGCCTGTAACTAACAACATAGCGCTAGCAAGTGCACCAACGCTTAAGGTAGTGATTTTTTTCATAAAGTACTCTCAAATTGTAAGAATAGTGGCAAGATGTCACATGTTCCTATGATAGCAAATCTTGGTTTTAGGAGCCATGTTTGGCAAAAAATTATCGGGCGAATGTACAGTCTGTGTTAATATTTCCTATCACGATAACAAGTTATCACACAAATACAGTAACACGTTAAGCTTTCTATCTTTAAATCCCCTAATACATCAGCTAAGCTGAATGAGTTGAGGTGATAAGTAACCGAGTGTAACTCTTTATCATGGATGATACGACATTGGTAGTACAGCAGTTGGTACAAGGTAAGCCGATGTTTTTTCGATGAATTTTTACACTTAAAAATTATAATATCGCCGTATAACTGACTTAAAAAAACTATTTATCATAACCATCTATGTTGGTTTCGCTCGCTGATAGCAGTATCTAGCCTATCGTTTGGCGGCTTTTATATGATGATTAAAGGAGGATAAGATGAATCCAATGTATGCGTCTTTTAACGGTTATCTGGGTGGGCCTATTGGTTCCATCATTGGGGCTATTTTGATATTTATTATTGGTTGGCTTGTCGCACTGGGTATCGCGGCTTTGGTTCGCAATGTATTGTCTAAGGTGAATCTCAACCAACGCATGAATTCTTCAACCGGCAAAACCTACGATTTAGAAGGCATCATCTCTAAAATCGTATTTTGGTTTATCTTTATCATCGCCATTTCTGGAGCGTTGAACCAATTGAATCTGAACTCCATTTCGACGCCATTTGCCAATATGGTCAATCAAGTGCTGGCCTTTATCCCTAATCTGATCGGCGCTATCGCTGTTGGGGTGATCGGTTGGGTCATCGCCACTGTGGCACGTACCGCTATCAATGCCGCCCTTGCTAAAACCTCGATGGATGAGCGCCTAAGCGCACAAGCAGGCGTAAAACCCATGAGCAGCACGATAGCCGATATGGTTTATTGGTTCATCTTATTGGTGGTATTGACCATGGTACTCGGTCAATTAGAGCTTGATGGTTTGTTTGCGCCATTGACCAACATGGTTGATAAAATCTTTAGCTTTATCCCTAACATCATCATTGCTGGCGTGGTGTTTGTCGTCGGCTACATCATTGCAAAAGTGGTGCGCGGTATCGTCACCAATCTTGTGTCTACCTTTAATATACAAGAGCTGGCCTCAAAAGCTGGCTTGAGCGAAAAAAACAGCCTGCCGAATATTGCAGGGTCTTTGGCGTTTTTAGTGGTGATTATCCCGACGATTATCGCGGCCTTAAACGCTTTAAAAATCGAAGTAATTGCGCGCCCAGCGACCAATATGCTAAACAAAATCATGGAAGCGTTGCCAAACATCTTTATGGCAGCAGCTATCTTAGTGGTGACGTTTTATGTGGTGCGTATGGTTGCCAATATCATCAAAGGTTTGATTGAAAACACAGAGATCAATCAGATACCTGCCAAGGTTGGCCTACAAGAAACCATGGGTGATAAGAAAGTCTCTGATCTTGTCGGCTATGCCATTGTCTTTTTTGCCATGCTATTTGCCGCTATCGCTGCCGCAGATTTATTAGGCTTTGAGCCAATCTCAGCCATCATTGCGATGTTTATCGCCTTTGGTGCCAATATTATCTTGGGCGCGATTATTCTGTTCATCGGCTTTTGGCTTGCCAACATCATCGCTGGTGTGGTGGAGCGCTCTGAGCAAGGCTCACAGTTCTTAGCAAACATCGTGCGCGTCTTGATCATGGGTCTCGTACTTGCTATGGGTCTAAAAGCGATGGGCATTGCTGACTCTATCGTCAACCTAGCCTTTGGTCTGACACTAGGCGCAGTTGCCGTAGCCTTTGCTCTCTCGTTCGGTCTTGGTGGTCAAGAAGCAGCCGCTCGCTTCTTACGTAAGATGCAGGACAAAATGGACAAGGAGCAAGAGGAAGCCAAAGCCAAGTCTACGCTACAGCCGAGCGCATCAACTCGTGAGAAGTTTGCTGACTCTGTCCGCGAAAACACCCCATCAGCGGCAACAAAGAGCACTGATACTCACACTGATGTCGTCGATACCACTCGCGTCGATACCGATGCTATCGACACCGCTGATATCGATAACGATGTTACCGATGGTAGTATCACTGATGCAGATATCGACAATAACAACTTGCTACCAGGTAGCGGTCTAAACGACGATATCAATAATAAATAGTTTGCTCTCGAAATATGTGTTCTTGAGATAAATTCATCAGTTTTATGCTCACTCAAACCAAAAAAGACAGCTTAGGCTGTCTTTTTTTTGTAGGCATAAATGTGTGTTTTATACCTATCAGTCGCTATCAATAGTGCTATTTATTACTTTTACGAGCAGGAATGGTAAGATTCAAGCGAACTTGCGGCAGGGCTTCTGCTGGACGGTCGTTATCCGCAGAAGTGCCTGCCACTGACATTTTTTGCTGTTGCAGCTGTTGTATCTGTTTGGTGAGTTGGCGCTCACGCTGGGTCATGGTCGCAACGGGTTGGATCCACAAATCAATATCGATAAAGGTTTCTTGCCCTTCATTGATAAATTCCACCCCCAAGATAATGACATGATGCAGCGCTGCTATCGGTAAGCGCGTAGCCACATCTTGAGCAATTTTTGCCAAGTTTGGCTGAATGGCTTGTTTGCTATGCTGCCCCTCCTGATTTTGGCCATAAAATATCAGCACATAATGCCGACCCAGACTCTCATACGAGTGCTGATGTACCACGTAACCGGCGCTTTTTAGGTTGTCTGGTTGTTTTGGATGTCGGTATAAAGTGCGTACCAGCTCATGACGTGAAAACAATGACTCGTCGAGTAGCTGCTGCTGCCAATATAAAAAATCAACCTCTGAGGACATTTGGGCACTATTTTTCAGTCGCTCATCACGGCACATCGCTATCATCTGGCCGCTTAGCTGTGACCATAGTGTGGCAGCTTGTGCCATGTGCTGCTGATACATCTGCGCTGTCGCACTTTGATTTTTGTGCGCCAGTGTCATGGCGATCAATGCCGCATTGGGCGCATCTTGCACGCCCGCTTTTATAAGAGCATTATCAAGGGTGATGGCATGAGTAAATACAGACGGGCTGTACAAAAACTGAGTGACCAAATCTGCCACCCCCTCAAAATGTGCGCGCTGATCGCTAAGTGACTGCTGGAGCTGCTGTAAATGATGGCACAAAAACCGCCATAGCTCACAAGGCGTCTGTAGCGTTGACGACAGCTTCTGCCAGTCAGCGTGACTGAAGATTTGTAGCGGCCGCGGCTCACCACTCATATCGATGACCAAATCTTCCATAAAATAAGCAGTATCAAAATGATGCGTCAGGCGATTTGCTAAGTGCTGTTTCGGTGAGAGTGTCGGTATATCAGCGCTCATCTCTGTCTCATCAAAAAAGACGATATCAAAGATCAATACATCGCGGCGGCTTTTCTTGTCATGATTTTGAGTATCGCTTTGATCATCGCTTTGACCGTTATCGCTTCGATCATGCTTATGTTGATTGTCATTGCTATCCGCGACGCAAGAAGTCTTATACCATGCCAGCACCGCCTTTAGCGTCGCCGTTCGCGCCGACTTAATAGTCTTTGCGCTACTATGCCTTGGTAGATACAGTGTCAGATCCAGCCGTTGCAACCGCCCAAGCGGCAGCTGATAGCAAGATTGCCGCGCGTCATAGTAGGCGTTATATTGACGCGTCACTGCTTGCATATCACCAACGCTTACGCCTGCCGCTGCGCCCTGCAGGTAGCAAGCCAGATCCTCAGTTAGGTCAGTCAAATCCGCCACCGTTTCAACCTTTTATGATTATGGCGTGCTCAACACGCCCTAAATATTATGAAAAATTAAACAACATAAGCGTCATGAGACACAGTCGCTTTCACCGCAATGAGTTGTTATGATGATATCAGCACAGCAGCGCTTATGCGCATCTTTCTATAGTTTAGGGATTTGACGAGATGAGCCAGACGCGACTCGATACAGTTGATGGTCTTTTACCCTCTCAGCATCTGTCACATCTGACACCTCAAGGATACTCGGCTCACATCACCCATGATTGTCATATAATAACAAGGATTGAATACCATGAAACGCTTTAAAGAAAAAACCGTCATCGTCACAGGCGCAGGCTCAGGTATTGGCCGGGCGACTGCTATTCGTTTTGCCCAAGAAGGTGCCAATGTCGTCTTGGTCGGTCGTACCGCTGAAACCTTAGAAGAGACTGCAAAAGAGTTTCCACAAGACCGTACGTGGATTCATACCGATAACTATCTGACCATCACTTGTGATATCAGCATACAAAGCCAAGTACAAGAGATGATCAAACGCGCCGTCGATAAGTTTGAACAGATTGATATCTTGGTAAATAACGCTGGCAAAGCCATGCAAGGGAAAATCACTGACTTGTCAGCCGAAGACTGGCGAGCTGCCATCGATGTCAATCTAAATGGTACGTTTTATGTCTCGCAAGCCGCCATGCCGCATCTGATTGCGACCAAGGGCAACATCGTCAATGTCTCCTCGCTCTCAGGGGTCGGCGGCGACTGGAACATGGCCGCTTATAACGCTGCCAAAGCCGGAGTGACCAACCTCACCCGCACGCTAGCCTTAGACCATGGGCCAGATGGCGTGCGGGTCAATGCGGTCAATCCTAGCGTTACCAAAACTGACATGAGCAGCGCCATTCAAGACAACGACAATAAAACCGATAAATTTTTGGCGCGCTGTCGCCCCGCCGCCATTACTTTTTTGGCCAGTCACGACGCGGCGATGATCACGGGGGTCAACTTACCCGTCGATGGCGGCGTCAGTGCCTCAAACGGCCAACCGCAGTTTTGATCCAGCCATCAATCAAACACCATCAAACCTCATAATTACTGTTACCTCGCTCGCTAATAGCCAGCGCTTCTTGTCTTTCTCATAAAAAACAGCCCTTGATATCATCAGATATCAGGGGCTGGTTATATATAAAACCTCAAAGCCTGTGCGGCGTATCAGAACCCATAGCGTTTAATCTGTCGCGCGATTGATGTCTTGCAGAGGCTGCGACAAGCGCTCAGGATGTCTGGGCACCACCCCTTTATACTGCGCATAAATTTTTGGCAAATCAGCGTCGATATCGCCACTCGGATAAATGGGCGACATAAAACGTATCTCTTTGGTTTTATAATCCATCGCCACTGGCAATATAGGCACGCCCGCACCCATTGCCAAGTAATAAAATCCCGACTTCCAGCCTTTGGTGTACTGGCGCGTGCCCTCTGGTGCCAAACCCAAAAACAGCGGCTGACCGGTTTTAAACTTATCGATACTCGCTTGTAATACCGAGCCTTTGTTGCCCCGATCAATCGGAATCACGCCTATCCAATTTAACAGCTGGGCAAAGACAGGTGCTTTAAACAAAGTATGTTTGCCCAAAATACTGATCTTAAGATCCAGCGCAAATAGGCTTGGAATGGCATAAATACCATCGACATTTGAAGTATGAGGCAGTGCCAACACCACCGCTTGTGGGATATTGGGCACCTCGCCGACTGTACGCCAGCCAGCTGCTTTGAGTAAGGCAGAAGCAAGGACAGGCGCAAACTTATTGCCCCGTCTTGGTACCAAATCACCCAGATGCTTTTTGCTAAGTTTTGGTAATGCTTTGACTCGTGCAGACTCAGAGCGGCCCGATTTAGCACGATTAAATAACGTCGATGTCATGACGGCACCATATAATTAAAGATAGCCATATCATAACATTAAGCTTATCGGGCGAGATTATCTTTTATACTTTTATTGCATAGGCGCTCGGCAGACACTGGCGCACGGGCGAGCGATCGATGACATACATCACGGTATGTCTGCTAAATTACCTTTATTCTCTAACCACGACTTGCGATCGGCAGCGCGTTTTTTGGCCAGTAGCATATCCATTACGCCATTGGTCAGTATCATGTCATCCATATCCAGCTGCACCAGACGCCGCGTATCGCGGTTCATGGTGGTCTCACGTAACTGCTCAGCGCTCATCTCACCGAGTCCCTTAAAGCGAGTAATTTGCGCTTTTTTATTCCCCGGTACGCCCGCTAAAATATACTCAAGCTCGCCCTCATCTAGCGCATAATGTACCTCGCGACCGACATCAACTCGATATAGCGGCGGCATCGCGACAAATAAATGCCCGGCATCCACCAGTGCTGGGAAGTGTTTGACAAACAACGCACAAATGAGGGTAGCAATATGTAGGCCATCAGAGTCGGCATCGGCGAGGATACATATCTTGTCATAACGCAGCTCAGAGAGATCATCTGAGGCTGGATCGACACCGATAGCGATGGCGATATCATGAATCTCTTGGCTCGACAGCACGGTATCGGATGACACTTCCCACGTGTTCAAAATCTTACCACGCAGCGGCAATATCGCTTGATAATGTCGATCGCGTGCTTGCTTGGCACTGCCGCCCGCAGAGTCGCCTTCAACCAAAAACAGCTCTGCCCCATCACGCAGATCGCCGCGACAATCGGCAAGCTTACCTGGTAGCGCAGGCCCTTGGGAGATTTTTTTACGGGCGACCTTTTTGGCAGACTTGAGCCGTCGACCAGCTTTATTAATAGCCAGCTCGGCGATTTGAGTGCCTATATCGGCATGCTGATTGAGCCATAGGCTAAAGGCATCTTTTGCGAGGGTCTGCACCGCACCGGCAGCTTCACGGCTCGAGAGACGCTCTTTGGTTTGACCAGAAAACTGCGGCTCAGAAAACTTGAGCGATAGGATATAGTTGACCCCATCCCACACATCTTCTGCCGTCAGCTTCACATTGCGAGGCAGTAGATTGTGGATATCGCAAAACTCGCGCAGCGCCTCTAAGATACCAGTACGTAGGCCATTGACATGCGTGCCGCCTTGCGCGGTTGGAATCAAATTGACATAGCTTTCTTGAATCGGTGTACCACCCTCAGGCAGCCACGATAAAGCAAAGGTAATACCCGCGCGCTCGCCGTCTTTTGCCTCATGATTATAATAAAATGGCTCAGGTGGCAGGGTCTCAAGTCCATCTAGCTGCTCACTGAGGTACTCAACCACCCCGTCAGTAAACTGCCAAACGACTTTTTCGTCATTGATATCATCGACAAACTCAATCGTCAGACCAGCGGCCAATACCGCCTTGGCTTTTAGGTTATGTTTGAGCTGTTTGACATTGAATTTTGGCGTATCAAAAAAACTGCCATCGGCCCAAAATTGCACCCGAGTACCACGTTTGCGTTTGTTGGAGCTGACAGACTTAGTCAACGGCGTCACCGCTGCGCCATTTTCAAACGCCATCGCAAACTGCGTACTATCGCGCCATACCGTCACCTCAACGCGTGTTGATAGGGCATTGACCACAGAGATACCGACACCGTGCAACCCGCCCGACACCTCATAATTGGAGGTCGAAAATTTACCGCCTGCATGTAGACGCGTCAAAATCAGCTCAATACCTGACTGACCAAACTCAGGATGGATATCGGTTGGCATACCGCGGCCATCATCTTCGACCGATAGCGAGCCGTCGCTATGCAGCTGTACTTTGATGGTCTTGGCATACCCTGCCAGCGCTTCATCGACGGAGTTATCGATGACTTCTTGGGCCAAATGGTTGGGACGGGTGGTATCGGTGTACATCCCAGGACGACGGCGTACCGGCTCCAGCCCTTCTAAAACTTCTAACGATTGCGCATTATATTGACTCACAAATGCATCCTTAACTGTTTATATACGATGAATTCTATACAGCCATTATAACGAAAAATAACAGCATTAAGGTCAATACTCAGTCGCTCACGTCAGATAATGTCGTCTCTTTAAACCAAGCGACCTTTGACCAGTTGCTGTATGACCTCGATTACTTTGGGCAATTGTGTTTTAAAATCACTAAAGCGATGATCGCCGCCTTTTTGCATATTGACCGTCGCTCCTTGCTCCCTATAGAAGTTGGCAGAAAGACTGCTATTAAGTAATTCATCACCCTCTTTGATTAGCGCGACTACTTTTTTAGGATAGTTAAGGCTCGATAGCTGATGGCACGCAAACCACCTTAAATCAGCATTTGTGATGCGCCAACCACCCAAAGTGGTGTATAGCACCTCAGACGCCTCGTCGTTCGCACTCTCGTCCTTCGCACCATCATCCTCAGTCTCAGTGCTATGCTTAAATCGCTGCAGTGTCTGATGCGGCTGTATACTAGGGTTTAATAAAAGCGCCGGACAGCCGGTATGGTTACTGAGCAACGTAGCAAAATACCCGCCTAATGAGCTACCGACCAAGACCGTATTTTGATCGTGAGAATTTTTGCTCGCCACACTATCGATTAACGACAGCATCTGGTCAAACACTTGATCTGGCGTGTTTTTGCTCGCCACACTATCGATTAACGACAGCATCTGGTCAAACACTTGATCTGGCGTCTTATTTAGATCGGGGCGTAACACCTTGATATCGGGATCATACTGGCGGCAATACTCCTCTAATAGTGAGCCTTTTATAGAATTGGCATCACTGTCTAAGCCATGGATATAAATAATATTCACGTATCATCTCACTTATTGGTTTTGTTAAGATGGTTTTATCTCGATAATAAAAATCCAGCATAGCACTGCCGCAAGCAAAACAATAACACTAAAACGGCACACTATTATTCAGTATTTGCGCCATAATAACAGTATCTGACTATACGACGATATAAGTAAAAGGACTAACGACAATAGCAATGGAGCTGCCATGAGTCAGCAGTTTGAACTGTTCGAGATTGCCAATCCCTGTATTGGTGTCTGTCAAAGCAATAAAAAAGGCTATTGCTTTGGCTGTCTGCGTAGCCGTACAGAGCGTCAGCTATGGCATGATATGACGACAGAACAGCGCCGTGAAGTACTACGACTGGTCAATGGGCGCAGACAGCGTATCGAGCAGATGCGCCAGCGCAAAAACGAGCAGCTAGGCTTTGATTTTAATGAAGCGGCTGAGACAGGAGAGTTGTTTTAATTAGCTCAAAACAATTAACCTATATTTTACAATAGTTTTTATAATTATAGAAAAACTACATAGTAGCTATTGAAATATATATCTATATCCTCAAATATATACGAGTAGCCGTCAAAAATGTAGGAGAGCACAATGGATAACAGCCCAACAAATAGCGTAAAAGACACCGTTACCCAATCGCGTCAAATCGAGCAGCTTTTTGCTGGGGTCGATACCCAAGACGGCGCTGGTGTTAAACTCACTCGCGTACTGACGCAGCAGCTGCAACAGCGCCTCGATCCGTATTTAATGCTAGATAACTTCAAAAGTGACAATCCAGATGATTATGTCGCAGGGTTCCCCAATCACCCGCATCGCGGCTTTGAAACCATTACTTATATGATTACAGGCCGTATGCGTCATCGTGATAGCGCGGGTAACGAAGGGTTATTACAGAACGGCGGCGTGCAGTGGATGACAGCGGCGAGCGGTGTTATTCATTCAGAGCTACCGGAACAAGAAGACGGCGCGATGGAAGGCTTTCAGCTGTGGCTTAATCTACCTGCCAAAGATAAAATGAATGACCCTTGGTATAAAGACTTCCAAAGTGAGGACTTGCCTAAATACACAACTGAAGATGGCGTAGACGTTACGGTAATCGCAGGTAGATCGCATGGCGTAGAAGGTGCAGTCACCCGCGACATTACTGAGCCGACGTATTTGGATATTCATCTACCCGCAGGAACGAGCTTTAGCCAAGCCATTCCAGCCGATCATAATGCGTTTGCCTTTGTCTATCGCGGTAAAGTAGAAATCGAAGGTCGAGAAGTACCAACTAAGACCATGGCTATCTTAAAAAATGATAAAAATGCCGATGGCGTTACAATCACAGCCGATAGTAGTGAGGATACCAAAGTGATCTTAATCACGGGTCGCCCACTACGTGAGCCGATTGTGCAATATGGTCCCTTTGTGATGAACAGTCAGCAAGAAATCATGCAAGCGGTCACTGATTTCCAAAGTGGTAAGTTTGGTGAAGAGGCTTAGTCGTTAGGCTAGTTTGTTAAATACTCTATTAAATGTGAAAGCCCGTATTATTTGTTAGTACGGGCTTTTTTTGTGAGAAAGGTTTTTGATTTCGCTCTTTGCACAGCTACACTAAGCGCTAGTTGGGGCAAAAAATGAGTAAAGAGCAGCTCTACAATGTGCTTAGAATGATCCACGCACGTAAACTACGAATTGAGCAAATGCGGTGGCGTAAAGGTCAGCATTTAGGTTTTGATTGAAGGCTATCAAATAGTTTTTAAGGGTATATATTCTGAATTTAGAGTCGGAAACTTTATTATTTAAATTTACGTTTTAATCGAGCCACTCGATTTACTTGAGAAAGAATACTTATATTTCTATCTTCACTACACTTTGCATAAGACTTATCTTCGATAAATTCAGATACTTTCTGTAACGTTGAATACTTTCGCATAGACTTTTTAGTAATCCCAGCCGTCAATTTCTTAGTAGTACCTAAGAACGGCAGAAAAAGACCCAATGCATCTTCTCCTAAATCCAACGCATGTTTAGATACATTTTTGTTCTTAAGAGCTTTTTCTACCTCAGTATTATATTCAGAAATACGCTGACATCTTTCTTCATTATCAAGTAAGTTCAGTTCAGAAAATAATGAGTTCATACCCTTACGAACAACGGTACTAGAAATCTCTTCTTCAAATTCTAAAATAGGAATATAATCATTAATATCGAAAGCTGATATTAAACTTAAACTAAGATTTCGCGTAGGAACTATAGGATCACTATCAAATAGCTTAGAAACATTATGATAGTTTGAATTCTTAAAAAAGTTGAGCATATTTCCCATTATAAGAGCATAAGGATGATCTGAGTATTTTTCACCATTAATATAAAAAGGAAAGTATGTTGCATTTAGTGCATGTGAAAGATGAATTTGATCACTATGTACAGTAAATTCAAATTCAAGTTTTTCTTTATTTTCTACAGGTAAAGAATCCATTATAGGGTTATTAACCCCATATCTAGCTATTCCCATTGGACCAGATTGATTTAATGAATCAAGGCTTTTCCTTAAAGCCTGCTTAGGCCATAGTAAGAAGTTACTAGTAGTATAAACATCTCTACCTGTTAAACTGGAGATCTCTTGAATTAATGGATAAATATAACTATCTAATTCAGGATCACTTAAAACATATGATTGATTCATTTCAACTAAATCAATTGCGCACAATGCTGATAATGCTCTTCTACTTACAACAGATGAAGGATTTTCTTGAAAAACCTCATTTATAAAACCATAGTCTAGCCTACTCTCAGGTTGTATATTTAATATCTTTAGCCTTCCTCTTCTAACTAAGCTTAGTATTTCTTCTCTAGATATTTTCTGATCTTCCAGAAATTTCGACATCTCCTCGACTAATGGGAAAACACAATAGATTACATCATATAATAATAAGTGATTCCTTAAGTTTGCATTCTGAAACTTAGAAAAATTGACGAAGCACACTGTCTTACTAGGATCGTAGAAATATAAGTCAGCTTTTTGGTATGAGCCATTGTAGATTTGCTCTACATTTTCATACCACAAAGATTCGTCCCTCTCAATAAAAGCACAATTCAATTCACTTTTAGATTGAGATGGTGCAATATTAAATACTTCATCATTAGTTTGAAATTTTGAAGTAAGCTCTCCTCCACCTCTAACTTCGAAAGAATACGGACTTTTTAGAGCATTTACAGTCTCTTCAATACTTTCAATTATGGCTGAATCATAGCTCCTTGAAAGTTCTACAACTATAAGTCGGTTATCATGATCTGCTTCAATCTTACTTACTTTGACATCAGAATGTATTGAAAGAATATGATTATACAATTGATTATTAGTAAAGGGATAACCCTCAAATTTCGATGGAATCTCATCATCTACAATTTTTTCAATCTCATACTCGTAAGTTTGTGGAATATTCATTACTAGTTTGATTGGGGCAGTTAAGGTTTTTATCTTGTTATCAAAAATACTGCTAACTTTTTCAAAGTTATCAACAGAATCGACTAAAAATAGTTGGTATTCGTAATTATCAATTTTGAATAATCTAGTATTTAAATGGGGAAATTGTGCTCGGAAGTGAAGGTCAATCCTACGACACCACCCATCATAATCAAGTATCAAGTTAACCTCTCCTTTTCTAAATTTGCATAAATTTAAATTAACGGCTTATACATATAAACTTAGCATTAGCATAATGTATTAACAATAAAGATTACAGAAATTATTGATACAGTCCATAAAAAAAGCCCCCAACACATAAGTATTGGGGGCTTTTAGGAATAGGGAGCTGACGATGACCTACTCTCACATGGCCGGAGCCACACTACCATT
>NZ_JAPEHS010000004.1:0-78964 GCF_028823565.1 Psychrobacter sp. A3 | reverse complement strand
TTGATACTAGCAGCGATGGCTTTGGCTTCTTTTAGGGCCAATGCTGTGGCTTTTTGGCGACGTAGTATCTGCGTAATTTTTGGCGTCGCCGCTGACAAAGACAAGGTTTTAGTAGGACGATAATTGCTCGGTTGTACCCACACCTTGCTGTTACCTACTTCGATACCTGCGGTTACTGCCTGATCTTGAATGGTAAATTCATCAAAGGCTTGTTTGAGCACAGCTGGCTGTGACAGGACCGATTGGTTATTTTCTTTACGGTAGTCTTTTATGCGTTTTAGTGGGACGTTTTCTTGCTGAGCAATATCTTCGATACTAAAACCATCAGCCGCCAAATCATTAATGGCCGTGACTTTATCGGCATAAATCTCTTGACGCTTGTACTCTTTTGCTTTCGCCGTTAGCTCATCGCGCATGCTCTCCAGACTTGGCACCTTGCTACCATTATCTTCGGTCACTGTAAATATCTGATAGCCAAAGCTGGTTTTGATAGGTGCGGTGACATCCCCAACACTTAGGCCTTCAAGCGCTTTTTCGACCGCAGCAGCATCGCTACCAAACACCGAGGTATTCAGACGACCGATATCGCCGCCGTTCTCTGCTGACGGATCATCGGACTCGGCTTTGGCAAGCGCGGCAAACGACTCACCTTTGTCTAAACGTGCCTGAATTTTTTCAGCACGCGCCTTGGCGTTGTCACCTGTGAGGAGTATTTGGCTGATTCTACGCTCGTCTACCACCGCTTGGCTTTGCTTATACGCTTCATACTGCTGCTGCAGATCCGCTTCAGTGACCTCATCAACCTGAATGGCTTGCGGGTCTAGTTGAATATAAGCCAAATCCACCATCGCGGCACTTTTTAGTGTGTCTTTATTGGCATCATAATAAGCCTGAATATCGCTTTTGCTGACCTCGACTTGATCGGCATAGTCTTGCCAATTAAAGCGATGCAGCCAGATATTGCGCGACTCCATTTGCAAATCAATCAATTGACTGACCGCTTGCATCGGATAAATCGCAGTACCGACGATACTGGCATTGAGCTGATCGAGGCTTAACTGATTGCGAAACTCAGCAAACAGCTGGTTTTTTGTCATACCGCGATTGCGCAAAAAGGTTGCAAACTGCTCATTAGAAAAATTGCCGTCCGCATCTTTAAATGCTTCTTCTTGACGCAGCAAACGGTTGATGGTGTCATCAGAGACCGTCATCCCAAGCTTACCTGCCTGCTGCTCTAACAATGTGCGATCTATAAGGCCTTTTAGCACCTGCTCGTGTAGCACATCTTCATTTAAAAGGCTGGCATCATCAACTTGCTCTAAGATTTCGGTACGACGGTTATTTACCGCAGCTTGATACTCAGACAGCCCCACACTTGCCTCACCCACCTGAGCGACTTGGTTTGGGTCGACACTACCGCCAAAGTAGCTTTCGACACCCAATAGCGCAAGCGGTGACAGGCATAAAATCAATAAAATGCGACCTGGCCAGCTTTTTAAAAAATCGCGCAATTTATCCATAGTTATCTCTGCTTTATTAACCTATGTTGATGAAAAACCATTGTAATATTATGCCTATCGACGCTATGGTAACGATACTATCTAAGCCGGCAATGGTATGAGTAAGGGCGTGTGCGTTTTAGTACAAAACCAAGAGATATCAATCAATCTTGATTTAGACAATGCATCTACAGCGCGCCCTATGATACGTGATTTTTAAGACAGACTCAAAATATTCATGATGTCTGATACAAACTATCGCAATAAAAAAAGCACCTAAATATTAGGTGCTTTTTGCTATTTGGCTCATGGCTTAAATAATAAGCAAATCCATGAGCGACCTTCTATCTTTTTACGGCCTACAGACACTGCATTTATACGTATCTTGTATCCAATTTTAGTCTCTGCCTAATAGGTGGCCGTAGTTTTATAGTGGTCTATACCTCATATAGTCTTAAAAAATACTATCTTAACAAAGGCTTAGTTTAAGCGCTCTTTTAAGTTCTTACCAGCTTTAAAGCTTGGTACTTTGCTTGCTGGGATATTTAGCTCTTCACCAGTCTTAGGGTTACGGCCAGTACGTGCTTTGCGGTCTTTTACGCTAAAAGTACCAAAACCAACCAAAGAGATGCTGTCGCCAGCTTCTAAAGCTTCACCAACACTTTCCATGACAGCGTTTAGTGCATCGCCAGCTTGGGTTTTGTTCAGACCACTTTTTTCTGCGATGCTATCAATCAATTCTGACTTATTCATAAAATTTCCTTCAAGTTTAATGGGGATAATACACGCTCACGCCAGGTATTGTAACGCTCTCATAGCACTTAAGCAATAAAAACTACCTGACTTGCGTATTAACAGGTTTCGCTTTGTTATCGTCTTTATATCAAGGCCGCATAAGGAGCGCAAGCGATTTTACATATTTTTGTGCCGCTTACTACGTATTTGACACTCAATGTTACGCAAAACCCCTGCAATTTTTTATCAACTCACTACTTTACCTTAGACAGCTTGACTACCCACTGTTTTGTCCAGTAAATTGCTCTCACTATAGTATTTAAATCTATCCTTAGCTTAAAAATACTAATGAGTCATCAACAATCCACTACTGACTCTAAGACAACAGGCAGCCAAAGCCGAAAATAGCACAAAAAATATCGACTTATCAATACACTTGACACAAAGGTTACCAAGAGTCAGAAACTTACGTTACTTTTTATTATAAAGACGTTACTATAAGCAAAATATAATCGCATATTTTGGGTGTATCTTGATTTTTAAATTGTTTTTTATTGATCAAATCCTCATTTTACGACACGTTACTAAAATAACCACGGATTATCTACATGAAGCGTTCTACGTTATCTCACTCTTTTCTCAATATCTTTTTGGTGTTCATCGAGTCAGCATTGACCTTACTGTTACGCCTAGATCCTGAATTACGTAAAGCAGCTTATCCTTTAGCCAAGCAAGGTACTGTCGTCGCGCTGCGCTTGTACCTTCCCCATGTAGAAGTTTTTGCCACCTTTAGTACCAAAGGCGTATTATTAGACGCGCAACTGCCGATAGGCCGTAGTGAGCCTGATGTCGTCATCAATGCCTACAGTATCCAAGTCATCAACGCCATCACCACTCACGATAGCGAAAGCACCGAAAAGCTACAAATGCGCGGGGAGTCAGTGCAAGTACAGTTGGTCAAGCAATTTATCATGCAATTGGGTCTAGGCAGCCTCATCCAAGGACTGGTGAAAAAGTTCAAAGGCGGTAAAGGCAAATCTAAGCCCACTGAAGCGGAGATGGCAGAAAAAAAGGAAAGCTACAAACTACGTATCAAAGAGCAACAAACGCAAATCAACACCTTAACCATCAAAAACCGCGAGCTTGAAACCACGGTCAAAGAGCTACAAAGCAAACAAAAAACACTGACGATTGTGACTGTCGTCGCCCTGCTTGTCATGATTGGCGCGATTATCGCATTATTAATAAATTAAACGAGCCCCCTAAACGAAGCAATAAAATCGACAGGTATCATTGAGAAGTCTATTAGTCGCTTTATGGTGGCGTCTTTAACAGGCTACTGACCAGTCATCAAACAGTAGGGTGCCATATCAAAAATACAGCCTAGATATCTATTGCTGACCAGTCATCAAACAGTAGGGTGCCATATCAAAAATACAGCCTAGATATCTATTGCTGTCACCCTACCTTTTCCTACCTTGCCTTTTATCAAGTATCGTTAATCCTAAACCAAAAAAAACGCAGCTATTAAGCCGCATGCGACTGGTATCAACTTTTCTTGCGCGCTGCTTACTTTTGAAGCTTTACGGCATTTATACCTATAACACTGGATTTGTTTTGTTTTATAGTGCACCCACTATATCTTTACTCCTCATTTGTTTTTACTCTTGATTATTATCCATCATTGCTTTTATGCATCATTGTTTTTATCAATCATAGCTATCAGCTTGATTAACCATTGAACCATACTTTAATCTTGACTAAATTACTCAGGATTAAGTATAATTGGCTTAATCGTTGCACACATCGGGTTGACCATCTGTTGTTTAACGACGATAAGACACCACTTAGCAGATGACTTTTATTTGAGCATGGCAGAGGTTTTGCCTTTTTTATCTTTCGCTTTGGTAGAGAGTCTCTTACTAAGATCGTTGTTAAATAAAAATGATATATAAGTTTGGAGATAACACATGCGTTTGACTACTCGAGGCAGATACGCCGTGACCGCGTTGCTAGATTTGGCGCTACAAACCAGCCAACAAGACAGTGCGGTATCCTTATCTGATATCGCTAAACGGCAATCAATATCTATCTCTTATCTCGAACAGTTATTTTCCAAACTACGCAAAGGTGGGCTTGTCACCAGTATACGTGGTGCCGCTGGTGGTTATTACTTGGCCAAACCGCTAAACGAGATAGATGTGATGAGCATCATATCTGCGGTCGATGAGTCGGTTAATGCGATGCAGTGTGAAGGACGTGGCGACTGCCAAGGTGGTACAATGTGCCTAACCCATGATCTATGGTGTGCATTGTCCAATCATATCGAGCAGTACTTGAAAAACATAACATTAGCGCAATTATTAGATATGGAAAATGTGCAGTCCGTCTCAGAGCGACAGCACACCTCCACCAAAGAAGTTTCTATAAAAGACATTAATACCATTACCCTATCGAATAGCGAGGCAAACCCAGCATGAGCCAACATAACAACCTTATATATTTAGATTATGCCGCCACCACGCCAGTTGCTAAATCAGTAGCTGCCAAGATGAGCGAGTATCTGACTGTAGATGGCATCTTTGGTAACCCAGCCTCGCGCTCGCACGGCTACGGCTGGCAAGCAGAAGAAGCCGTAGAAACCGCGCGTCAGCAAGTAGCTGAAGTCATCAACGCTGATCCGCGTGAAATCGTCTTTACCTCTGGTGCGACTGAATCCGACAACCTTGCCATCAAAGGCGCAGCGCATTTTTATCAATCGCGCGGCAAGCACATCATTACCAGTAAAATTGAGCACAAAGCAGTTTTAGATACCTGCCGTGAGCTTGAGCAAGAAGGTTTTGAGATTACTTACTTAGAGCCACAAGCCGGTACGGGTCTTATTTTGCCAGAGCAAGTAAAAGACGCATTACGTGACGATACGATTTTGGTATCACTGATGATGGTAAACAATGAGCTTGGTACCATCACCGATGTCGCAGCGATTGGTGAAATCACTCGTGACGCTGGCGTGGTTTTCCATGTCGATGGCGCGCAGTCTGTCGGTAAAGTAAAAATCAATCTTGAAGAAATGAAAATTGATTTGATGAGTTTCTCAGGACACAAAGTCTATGGCCCTAAAGGGATTGGTGCATTGTTTGTCCGCCGTAAGCCGCGCATTCGCCTAAAAGCTGAGCAGCATGGTGGTGGTCATGAGCGTGGTATGCGCTCAGGTACATTACCGACGCATCAAATTGTAGGTTTAGGAGCGGCATTTGCCCTAGCCAATGAGCGCTTTGAAGAGGATCATGCTCACGTTGCCAAGCTCCGCCAAAAACTATGGGATGGCCTGCAAGACATCGAAGAGATCTACCTAAATGGTGATCTTGAGAATAGCGTGCCAAACATTGTAAACATTAGCTTTAACTTTGTTGAAGGCGAGTCATTGATGATGTCGCTAAAAGACTTAGCTGTTTCATCAGGCTCGGCCTGTACGTCTGCGACGCTTGAGCCATCATATGTATTACGTGCTATTGGTCGTCCAGATGAGTTGGCTCACAGCTCAATCCGCTTTAGCTTTGGCCGTTATACTACCGAAGAAGACATCGACCGTGTCATCAAACAAATGCACGAAGCGGTTGAGAAACTGCGCGCCCTATCACCACTTTGGGATATGTATCAAGAAGGTGTGGACTTAGATTCAGTGGAATGGGCTGAGCACTAACATTTACCAAACAAATCGCCTTTATGGGCTTTGTTTTAAATATTTATAAAACGATTGATCAGACAATTACAGTAAGCGTTTGACCCCAATTATCGATGAGCGACGGATACATAGTAAACAATCTATCGCTCATCCCCTAACTAGGAGAAAACCCTATGGCCTATAGTGACCAAGTTATTGATCATTACGAAAACCCACGCAACGTCGGCAATCTTGACAAAAACGCCAAAAACGTTGGTACCGGTATGGTCGGTGCCCCAGCGTGTGGCGATGTGATGCGCCTACAGATCCAAGTAGATGATAACGGTATCATCGAAGATGCACGTTTTAAAACTTACGGCTGCGGCTCAGCGATTGCCTCAAGCTCGCTTGTCACCGAGTGGCTAAAAGGCAAAAGCTTGGACCAAGCTGGCGAGATTAAAAATATGGACATCGCTGAAGAGTTGGCTTTGCCACCTGTAAAAGTGCATTGCTCTGTACTCGCAGAAGACGCCATTAAAGCCGCTATTAGCGACTATAAAGGCAAGCATGGTACCGCTGAAGAAGCAACCAGCTAAACTTATTGGCCGTATGCATTGTTTTATTAGCAAGGCGTCAGTAGAGCTCTAATGGATTGCTACTGACACCATAAAGGTGACAATAACGCTACTGTAATTGTCACCTTTTATTTTCTAACTGGCGCAAACACATAATTCTGGTAGATTTGCTACTAGTCTCATATTCGTTATTAATAGCCGTCATTGATTTTATGGTCGATGACATCATATTGAAAGATATCTTTATTATTGATAGTCAATGGGAGTTGGCATGATTGAAATGACAGAACGCGCCGCCCAGCATGTTCGAGAGTTTTTGGACAATCGCGGCAAAGGCGAAGGTATCCGTGTGGGCATTCGTACCGCAGGCTGTTCAGGCTTGGCCTATGTCTTGGAGTTTGTAGACACCCCTGATGACAATGACACACGTTATGAAAGCCGCGGTGTGAGCATCTTTATCGATCCGAAAAGCTTGGTCTATTTAGACGGCTTATTGATGGATTATGAAAAAGAAGGCTTGAACGAAGGCTTTAAGTTCACCAACCCCAACCAAAAAGGCGAATGTGGTTGCGGTGAATCGTTTACTGTTTAAAGCTGCCCACCCTTAGCCATTGGCCATCATTATGACTGAGGCCTACTGGCCTTTAAGCATGTTGTATTTTGATAAAAAATGTCGTTTGCAACATTTCTATTATTCAGTTGGTAGGCTATACATCACCCTATCTGGCGCTTAATAGCCCACTGAATATGATAAGCACTGGTATCTCAGACACTTTATAATAAATAAAAGCAAGGCGTATGATATGACAGACATCACCGCAGAAGCACAGTTTGATAACTTTTTTGCTCTATTTGAGCAGCCCGCTCAGTTTGAGATTGATCAGGCCCGTCTGGATCAGCAGTTACGTCTATTACAAAAACGCTATCACCCTGACAATCTGATGGTAGATAGCACAAAAGACGTGACGAGTGCGACGGAGGCCAAACAGCAATCAGAGCAAGCTTCAGCACTGATAAATCAAGCATACCAAACCTTAAGGGCTCCTGATAGCCGCGCCGGCTACCTATTAGAGATGGCAAATCAGGCTCATAATCTTGAGCACTCAATTGCCGATTTAGATTTTTTAGAAGACGCCATGCAGATGCGTATCGATCTAGATGAAGCGATCGAAGATAAGGATCGGACAACGCTTGCGCAGCTACAACCCCAGATTACCACTCGTCTGAGCAAACAGTCTGAGCGCTTTAGCAGTGCCTATCAAAAGCAAGACTGGCAGACCGCGATTGATGCCACCCAAAAGCTTAAGTTTTTGGTAAAACTCAATGCCGATGTGACGACTGGTCTCGATGAAGTCGCCAGTGCTGAGCACTCTGATGACGATGATTTATATGTTTAGGGTGTCTATCTGATGACGATGATTTATATGTTTAGGGTGTCTAGATAAACATACCTTCAATATGTAAATTTAAAGATTGATATTTATCATCATTCGTCAGCGCAATTCGTCATCATAATTGCACCATTTCCTTTATTTATTTTATCTTTGAGTGATTTTATGTCTTTATTGCAAATTGCCGAACCCAATCAAAGTGCCCAACCTCATCAGCATCGTTTTGGTCTAGGTATCGACCTTGGCACCACACGCTCACTGGTCGCAGTCGTACGCTCAGGCAAAGCGCAAGTCTTAGAGGCAGGCGCTGACAACGATACGTTGATGCCCTCTGTCGTCTACTACCCCAGCACTGGCAAACCCATGGTAGGATATGATGCCTTAGCGCATTTGGCCGATGACCCAAAAAACACCATCGTATCTGCCAAGCGCTTTATGGGTCGTAGTCAAGCGGATATTAAGTTCTCTCATCCTTATGAGTTAAGTGGTAATGCAGACGACATGCCAGCTTTTGTCACCGCCCAAGGTAAGGTATCCCCTGTCGAAGTCTCAGCACGTATCCTAGCCGCCCTCGAGCAGCGCGCCGCAAGCGCATTACCTGCCGACAGCATCGAAGGGGCGGTGATCACTGTTCCCGCTTATTTTGATGAGGCGCAGCGCCAAGCGACCAAGGATGCCGCACAGGCTGCTGGTATCAATGTGCTACGTCTGTTAAATGAGCCCACGGCAGCCGCTGTCGCCTACGGCCTTGATAAGCCTACTCAAGATAACACGCAAAGCCATTACTTAATTTATGATTTGGGCGGCGGTACCTTTGATGTCTCTATCTTAAAGCTCACTGATGGGGTTTTTGAAGTCTTAGCAACTGGCGGCAACAGTGCGTTAGGCGGTGATGATATCGACCGCTTGCTGACCAACTGGTTGATCAAACAATTAGGTATCGACCCAAAAGACGTCAGTCGGCACGACAAGTCAATCCTTGCCCAGCAAGCCAAAGCATATAAGCAAGCTTTGACGGACGCCGAGCAGGTCGCTATCGACATTACGGTCAACGACCACTCTTATCAAGGCACCTTACGCCGTGACGATTTGTTGACCATTGCCGATCCTGTCAATCGCCGTACGCTTAGCGTCTGCGAGCAGGTATTACGCGATGCCAAGCTATCTATTGACGATTTAGATGAAGTCATCTTGGTGGGCGGCTCAACCCGTATGCCAGCTGTGCAACAAGTGGTGAACACGTTTTTTGGCAAGCAGCCACTTTGCCGCTTAAACCCAGATGAAGTCGTCGCTCTAGGAGCTGCACAAACAGCGCATCAGCTGGTCAATGGCGATAGCGACAATTCACTTTTGTTATTAGATGTCACTCCTTTGTCACTCGGTCTTGAGACCATGGGCGGCCTAGTTGAGGTACTTATCCCACGTAATACCCCTATCCCTGTCAAAAAACGCCAAGTATTTACCACCTATCAGGACGGTCAGACAGGCATGGTGATTCATGTGGTTCAAGGCGAGCGCGAAACTGTCGAAAACTGCCGTTCGCTTGGACGTTTTGAATTATATGGTATCCCGCCGATGAAAGCAGGCTTTGCCCGTATCGAGGTCACCTTTAGCATTGATGCCAATGGTCAATTGACAGTCAGCGCGCAAGAAACCACCACCAAGACAGAAAGCAAAATTGAGATTGTGCCTTCTTATGGCTTGTCAGATGAGCAAAAAGAACAATTGCTTATGGCGGGGTTTGAGCACGCTGAAGAAGATAAAAATGCACGCTCTTTAATCGAGACCAAAGTAGAAGCAGAACGCGAAGTATTGGCGCTACAGTCTGCGCTGCAAGAGTTCGCAGCCTTATTGACCTCTGATGAACAGCAAGCTCTAACGCAGCAAACACAAGCACTACAAACGGCACTAAGCACCGATGATCTCACTCTCATTGAAGCCGAACAAGCCAAGCTCAAACCGCATAGCGATGCATTTGCTGCTCGTATTATGAATCAAAGCGTCAAGGCCAGCATGGCAGGTACCAGCGCTCAAGATTGGTAAAAACGCGTATAGAATTTATCTAGATACGGCTTAGCCATAATAGATGTGATGACGTGTAACAGACCTGATATATTTTTGAGTTTTTATTTTTTAATTGATTAGCACCGGACAGATAATTTATGCCAAAGATTACCGTATTACCTCATCATGAGATTTGCCCCGAAGGCACTGAAGTCGAGCTAGAAGCTGGCCAGAACCTATGCAAAGCCCTACTAGAAAAAGGTATTAAGATAGAGCACGCGTGTGAGATGTCAAAAGCCTGTACCACCTGTCATGTGGTGGTGCGTAAAGGATTTAATAGCCTAGATGAGATGGACGATATCGAAGCGGATCTTTTAGACCGTGCTTGGGGGCTGGAGCCAGACTCACGTTTGTCTTGTCAGGTGATGCTAGAAGACGACGACTTGACCATCGAGATTCCCAAATACACGCTCAACCATGCTAAAGAAAACCACTGATAACATACCGCTAATAACATACCGCTAATAACATATAGTCAAAGCCATCATAAAACGCCAACGATGACTGCGTATCATGGTTGGCGTTTTTGTCTGCTCACGGACGAGCTGACATATTAAGTATGAAATGAAATATGGTCATACAGATGTCAAATCAGTAAAAGAGTCGCTATTGATCGTTATGACGCTGGCTCTCTGCTGCAATAGCATTTGCTACTTTTTCTTGCTCTTGTTCGATACGCTCGAGAGCGAGGTTTAGACGCTCTCGGATGTCTTGATAGTCTTGATCTTTCATGTCTTTGAAATTTAGATGCAAATTAAATCCTGGTAACGTATGGTCCACCCATTTTGATAGCTGACCTTTATTGGCATCAGGATCGAGGACTTGCCAAGCATTGACTTTTTCGTCGAAGCCTTTTAGCTGAAACGCACCTGCATGCTGACATTCATAATTGTGGCAAACATAATCATAAGTACTTTCGCTGACGAGTATCTCATCTTTGCCCGCGCTACTCTCCAGCCGCGCCGCGAGATTGGCCTCTTTGCCAATCAATGTATAGCTCAAGCGATTATTGCTACCAAAGTTGCCGACATGACAATAGCCTGTCGTGATACCAACGCGTATATACAGCCCTGCAAAACCCATTAGCCGCCACTTATGCCTCAGGGTACGCATCTCACGGCGCATGTCTAGCGCCATTGCCACACAGTCAAGCGCATCTTGACGCGCACCTTGACTGCTAGGCTCTCCAAAAAAACACACCATCCCATCGCCGACGAACTTATCAAGCACAGCGCCATGCTTATTGGCGATGACCGTCATGCAGTGCATATAGGTATTTAAAATATCTGCCAGATTGTCCGAGCTTAGACTATCAGATAGCTCTGTAAAACCCACAATGTCCGAAAACATAATCGTCAGCTTAGCACGTTTGTTTGACACGCTAACAGGCGCATCTGTTTTTACAATTGGCTCCCAAATCTGCGGTGTCACAAAACGGGTCAGCTTATTGATGACTGAAACCATGGTACTCAAACGCCCTACCGCTTGCTGCGCACGCTGTTGGTGATCCATGTACTTTTGATACACATAGCGAAACTGACACAGCATCACCGCCATACTGGACAGTAGCACCACTGGCGTCAGCCAACTGTCATGGCAGTCCATCTGCGTGCTGTTTAAAATCACGCTGACATAATAAAAAACAATCACAGTCACTATCGAGACAATGACCAGTCTAATTTGGTTTTCAGGACTACTAATAATAATACGTAGCGCAATCAAAGCTGCCAGACTGATCGACATGACCGTGCACAGCTGTATCGAACCTATGACTGCAGACAGCAAAATAATGACGATATTGGAGGTCCAAAAACTGGTCTGACGGCGATAGTTATATATCAAAATCAGCAAGCTTGGCAGGCTAACGACGATCAGCAGTGCCATCGAGGTAGCACTAAAGTCAAAATGCAGGGCAAGAAGCACAACCGTTAGGATCAAGACAAACACTTCTGGATAGTCGAATCGATAGATACCATTCGTCTGCGATGAAAATTTCGGTCTCAACGTATCTAAAAGAAGCATATGAAGTGTTCGCTTAATAAAGCAGACGATCGATAAATATTAGGAAAAGGAAGATAGCACAATGACAGTTAATGTCGTTATGAGCATACTATTTTCAAAACCCAAGCAACAGGCAGACAAACCCTTAGCCGTCTACCACAACTCGCCAGCACCGATGACACTTTAGGTTTGGTATAAGGCAAGCTGAAAGACTATTATACGTTTTCATTTTTATAAAACCTACGTTACTGATACGCAAAACCCTACCGTTGGTCACTTAATGAGCAGGCCATAATAAGCAAGTTTATAGCCTTACTTGGTACTTGGCTGTCTTACTGCACCCTAAAGCTGCTTGAGGCACCAGAGTAAGGCTTAATCTTGCCTGTCCAGCCGCTTTTCCAGTCGCCAGCATGGGTCAGTCGATATTTCCCTGCTGGCGTATCGGCACTGATGCGCCAATCGATAATCGCTTTGCTATAGGCCGCTCCTTCTCGTTGCCACGTGTAGGTGGTCTCAAAGTCACGGTCGCTCAGATAGTCCTCCCATTGACCATCTTGGTAACGCTGCACCTTAAGAAAGCTGTCTTCGGCACGTAGGTTGTTTTTGGGGTGCGCTGCGCGAAATACCGCCGTAGCGACTTCCCCGCTTTGGTAACTAGGGTTTGGCTGCGTAAGTACTTGCCCCCAGCGTTGATGTATGGGTTTGTCATCGAATACCACACTTGGACGCTCATGAAATGCCTTGTGTGAGCGATCAGGTGGTGCGGCACTATCAGGCACGTCTGTACCGGTGCGTAGCGCTTTGGCTAACTGGCTATACTCCTGTATGTACGCCGCCGTTTGATAAGGGCCATACTCCGTAGAGGCACCTTCATAATGCTGGGCGGCAAACTCCTCACGTGTACTCAAATAGCCGCTATAGTTATTGGCCAAGCCATTGACAATGACGGTATCGACCCCTGCGTCTTTTAACTGGGCGAGTACAGCGGCTCGTATCCGCCGCCCCGCCATGGTGGTCGGCTCGCCAGGAATAGCCACAATAGCGATATTGCCGATACGCATAAGCTGGACAGGCTGCTCAGTATTTATCCAGCCCCACTTGCCAGTTGGCAATAGCACTTGTTTTTCTGCCTGACAGTCGTCTTGATTGACAGTTGAGACGATACCAAAGGCGCCGCGTGTCAAACTGGCCAAAAGCGACTGATCGACTTTATTGATATCATCATTGATCCGAAAGCTCGCGCGCGTCATGCCTTCGTATATGCCAGGGATATTTGATGGCCCGTTTTCGCCGCCTGCAGCAAAAGAATAACCTCGGGCAGGCGTACATAAGACTTTATTACCCGCACCACTGGTGAACCTGCTCTCGACCTGATAGCCTTTTAGATCAACCCAGCGCGCGCGGACATCCACCGGCCCCGCGACAGGGACACCTTGATGCCATAGTTCAGCAGCCTTATCAAGCTGCAGCTGCCCATCGCGTCGGACGTTTTCCCACTCGTTATCACTGCCTTGAAAGCCGGGTTTTGAGTTGGCATTACCGCCTGCCGCCAATACGTCCCCTTCATCAGCATTGGCAAAGGCCGCGACAAAAGGTCTATCCGCGTTGTTATTAAACAGCTTTTCGGCGCCAAGCTGAGCATAGCCCTTGTTGTCAGCACTTAGATGCATAAACTGATTGCTAAAGCTGGTCGGGTGCAGGGCAAACCAATTGATCAGTCCCATCGGTGTGCCATCGGCAGCATCTAGGCGCAGCTGAGTCATGGTTTCATTGACATTACTATCAAACTCTTGCGCATCGACATTGTTGTTATACGCAATCTGTGAGCGGTTAACAGTCACCCCTTTTAGTTCGCCTTGTGCCACAGACAACGTCCCTGGCGTCAATGATTCATGAGCGCGTTTGATCGAAGTGACTATTCCGCCGACGATAGCGTTGAAGTTTTGCTGACTATAGCCCGCTAGTGTGTCGTCCGTGCTGGCGATTTGATACAGCTGCTGGTGCGAATAGCCAGCATTTCCCACGTGAGTATGCGTGGCGGCAAGCATTACGTTATCGTCGTTATACAAGTCGCCAAAATCTGCTTGTAAGCGTTTGATGACCTCAAGCTTGACCGCGGTAAACATCGCGCCCATATCCGCTGAGACATAGACAACTCGGTTGCCTGCATTGCTATCCGCTTCGCCGACAATAAAAGCATGAGAATATAGACGATCATTGATACCCTGCACCACCTGACCTGCAGCATAGCCAAACATGCCCGTTTCGGCCGCAGCTCCTGTGATATCGGCTTTACCAGTACCGACAAGGTAACGGGGCGCGACCGATTTAGCAGCAGCGCTGGCGCTAAAGTTTGATGTAATAGAGCGATTAGATGGGTCGACATCAGTCGTGATGGTTTGTGTCGCAGCAGGCGACATGGCGGTAGGCTCAGTAGAGTCTGTTCCACAGGCCGTCATACCCAGCAACGCGGTACAAATCGAGAGAAACAACATAGTAGGTCGTCGTGACGAGGGTAGTGAGATAGAGGAAGTAGCCATTTGTTGTCCTTAACATAGAGTGAAACTTTAAATCAAACAATCCTGATTTAAAATTGAAGGTCTCAGCACTTCGCACCGCACCTCATCTACTCTGATGTGACGCAGCAAAGACACTGAGCTGACAAGCTGGCTATATCCATTTAGCCAACTTACACTCTAATATAACAACTGACAGACAAATGTAAAATATTTTCGTAAAGCCGTACAATAAACTCATTAACACAGAGAGCTATGCTTACAGACAAACGCTCACGCCTATGCGTATTTAACCGTTTATTACCAAAGGCTTATTGCTAAAAGACCTATTGCATCTGCCAATCAAACGGCATTTGATGATGACCACGCAGCGCCATCATCAAAGTTTGCTGCATCTGCGCCAGTACTTCTTTGGTGTAAGGTACAGCAGGGACGCCCCACACTGGGTTGGGCCACTGCATATCGTTTTGATAACGAACGATATGATGAAAATGAAGCTGCGGTACTTGATTGCCCAGCGCAGCCACGTTCATCTTGTCAGCCTGAAAAGTCTTGGCAAGTTGGCTTGACAACCAGCTCGACTCACGCAAAAACTGCGCTTGGTCGGCCTCAGACAGCTCATACAATTCTTTGATACCAGAGACACGTGGCACCAATATCAACCAAGGAAACTGACAATCATTGATTAAACGGCAGGTCGATAATGGGAAATCTCCCACCAAAAAACTGTCGGCTGCAAGTTTATGATGAAGTTGGAACATAATGACGGTTCTCTTGTTATGAAGGGGATAACGCTTAAATACTAAAAAAAAGGGTGACCAAGACCTATCGGATGCTATAGGCCATAGAGCAGACACAGAGTATCTGCTATTTTATCAGTTATCCAGTAGATAAAATAGCGCCTTAATAGATTGGCTACTGTTTTACTGTGCTGCTACCTAGTAGATGATGGGGCGCTTGATACGATGACTGGCGTCACTCAAAGCGCTAAGCGAGCTCTGCCACCATATGCTCGCTAAAGTAGCGCAGCAACTCCTCAAGCACGGTCACGCGTTGCTGCGGCGTGGCCAGCTTATTGGCATCTTGATAGCGAATGCCAGAGGCGCCATTCATCCGGTAGCGCTGTCCATCTTTTTGAATAAGCTGGATAATTGCCAAGGCGTCAACTGGCGTATCAGGAGCAAACTCTAACGTCATGCTGTTACTATTGGCATCGATTTTGTTGATCTTCAATGGCTCGGCCTGTATACGCAGTCTATGGATGGCAAATAAATGCTTGGTCTGGTCTGGCAGTGTGCCAAAACGATCAATCATCTCGGTACGGATATCAGTGAGCGCCTCAAAATCATCAGCATTACTGATGCGCTTATAAAATAGCAAACGCTGATGCACATCATGCAAGTATTCTTCTGGTATCAGCGCTGAGCTATGCAGATTGATCTCACTGGTAAGTGACAATGGGGTATTCAAATCAGGCTCTTTACCCGCCTTGATGGCCTTTGTCGCACGCTCTAGCATATCCATATACAAGCTAAAGCCAATGGCTTGCATGTTACCGCTTTGCTGCTTGCCCAGTATCTCACCTGCCCCGCGAATCTCCAAATCCTCACTCGCCAGCATAAAGCCTGCACCCAATGTATTGGCGCGTTCAATGGCGTGCAGACGGCGCTTGGCATCGCCTTTTAAGCCTTTGATAGATGGCACGAGCAAGTAGCAATACGCCTGGTGATGACTACGACCTACGCGGCCTCGCAACTGATGCAGCTGCGCCAAACCAAACTTATCCGCGCGCTCAATAATGATGGTATTGGCATTTGGTACGTCGATACCGGTCTCGATGATGGTCGAACACACCAGCACATTGAACTTTTTATGATAAAACTGCTCCATAATCTGCTCAAGCTGGCGCTCTTGCATCTGCCCATGCGCGACCCCCACTCTAGCCTCGGGCACCAGCTCACGTATCGTCTCTGCCATGCGCTCAATGCTCGCCACATCATTATGCAGCAAGTAGACTTGCCCGCCGCGTAATAGCTCACGCAAGATAGCCTCTTTCATCAAGGCATCGGTCTTTTGCATAACAAAGGTTTTGATCGCCAGACGACGAGCAGGCGGCGTGGCGATAATCGACATATCACGCATGCCAGATAGTGCCATATTAAGCGTACGCGGAATCGGCGTCGCTGTCATCGACATACTATCTACATCGGTCTGAAGGGCTTTGATACGCTCTTTATGGCGCACACCAAAGCGGTGCTCTTCATCAACAATCATCAGCCCCAAATTGGCAAACTTTACATCCGGCTGCAACAATTTGTGGGTACCAATGATGATATCCACCTTACCCGCGGCAAGGTCTGCCAATACCGTCTCTTGATGCTTTTTGCCACCAAAACGCGATAATGTCTCGATACGTACTGGCCAATCGGCAAAACGGTCGCGGAAGTTGTCTTCGTGCTGACCTGCCAGCAGCGTCGTTGGCACCAATACCGCCACTTGATAACCGGCACTAACCGCAATGAATGCCGCGCGCATCGCCACTTCTGTCTTGCCAAAACCCACATCACCGCAAATGAGGCGATCCATCGGCTGGTTTTGTCTCATGTCTTCCATCACCGCCTGGATAGCATTGGCCTGATCGGCGGTCTCTTCAAAGGCAAACTGACTGGCAAACAGCTCGTATTGTGAAGGATCAATCTTGAAGTGAATACCGACTTTGGCCTCACGCCTTGCTTGCATATTGAGCAGCTCGGCGGCGACATCGTGGATTTGCTCCAGCGCTTTTTGTTTGGCTTTATCCCACTTGCCACTACCTATTTTATGGAGTGGCGCAAGCGCGGGGTCACCGCCGCTGTAGCGACTGATCATTTGTAAATTGGCAACGGGTACATAAATACTGGCGTCGTCCGCGTATTTTAGATGAATAAATTCTTGCTCGCCATCGCCCACATCTAAAGTAATCAGCCCATTATAGCGACCGATACCATGCTCGATATGCACCACTGGACTGCCTTCGGTGATCTCTGTGACGCTTTTGACCAAAAACTCTTCTGACACCCCGCTTTGGCGGCGACGACGTGTTTGTAGCACTTGCCTACCAAACAGCTGAGTCTCACTGATCACCACCAAGCGCTCAGGAATATAAACCCCGCGCTCGATAGGCGCCACCGTCAGCCCTACCTGCGGCAAGTTATTATCATTAAGGGTTGTGACCTTATCAGCTGCCAAAAACGCTTCAAAGCTATCATACGCTTTGGTGTCTATCTTACCCTTAAACAGCTCTATCAAAATCTCACGGCGCCCTGCTGTTTCGGCAACGATCAGCACCGGCGTCGCTGTTTGTGCTTGCTGTAGCAAAAACTCTAGCAAATCGGCCAATGGTTCTGCTTTTTGGTGATTGACCGCCAGCTGCGGCGGTTGTTGCGCCGTGAGTGTGACCAACCCTTGCCGATTAGAGGCAGCCTGTGCGGTCGATGAGGCATCATTGTCTATCACCGCGCGCGTCTCATGCGCACTGATTATCACTCGCGGATAGTGGTTGAGATGCTCGTTTAAGGTATTTGATAATAAATATAACAATTCTGGCGCGACAATAGGTTTGTCGATATCGTGCCTGCGCTCTTCATAACGGCGCTGAATCTGCGACCAATAATCCGCTTGTGTTTCGTGGATTCGCTCATCGATGATAAACAGAGCGTCATCTGGCAAATAAGCAAACAAGCTGCTGTCAGCTTGCCAGTCATCCAAATCAAAAAACAATGGCTGATAGTACTCAAGCCCGCTACTGGCGATACCCGCCATCACATCTTTATGCAGCTCAGACTTGCGACTGCTGGTATTGGGAAACATTGCAGCAAAGTTGGTTCGAAACGTCTCGCGCCCTTCATCGAGCGGAAACTCTTTGGCAGGTAGTATCTGAAACTGCTGAATAGGTTTTGAGATATCAGGCAGTTTATGCAGTAGCGACAGTGACTCTTTGCCGATGCTACTGTCGTTACCACTCATCATGTTTTTTAGATCGTCGACGGTCAGCGTACGCTGCGTCTGCGGATTAAAAAAGCGAATGGTTTCGATTTCATCATCAAACAAGTCTAAACGTAGCGGAAATGGCTGCCCCATGGCAAAAATATCGACAATACTACCGCGTACCGCAAACTCGCCTGGCTCAAAGACGTTTTCAACCGCACGGTAGCCTGCCTTTGCAAGCAGCTCGCGCTGGGTATTGATATCAAATCGATCACCGACACTCAAATCAAAATGCTGCCCTATCAGCCAGCTTGGCGGGGCGACCCGATGCATGAGTGCCTGCACCGAGATGAGCAGCACACCTTTAGTGGGCATATCGGTCAATAGGTTGATACGCTCGCTGACGATGTCTTGATGCGGGGACAACTCATCGTAGGTCAGCGTCTCCCAATCAGGAAACACATAGGCATCGACGCCGCAAAACGCCAGCTCGGTTTCTATCTGATTGAGCTGGTTTTGATCGCGCGTTACCACTACTTTTAGACGCTCGGATACGTCCCATACCAACGCTTGCATCAAGCTTGCCAGCCATAGACTACTGACCGCACCATAAACAGGGGTCAGCCAGCGCCTCTCGGCATGAGTGATAGGAAACAACTGCTGGTTAATAGGGTCAAACGCGTCAGTCAAAGCAGTGATAGGCATAGAGGATAAGATCACAGTTAAGAGTCAGAAAGCTATTATACGAATATTTATGCAATTACCAAAATTTATGCCGTAACGGTTTGTCACTCAGCACATCACGCACAAAAACCTCGACGCTTAAGCCGAGATTTCATATGAATGGTTGGGCTAGGCTTAGCATTAGGCTTAAAGCAGAGGCTTGTCGCTCGCGATAATGCCGTTGTTGTCTGCATAGACAAACATGCCTGAGTTTAGGGTCAAATCCCCAAAGCTAATCTCGAGATCGGTTTGGCCTTCGTCACGGCGCGTCGATTTACGCGGGATACAACCAAGCGCCATGACACCGATATCCATCTGTGCCATATCATCGACATCACGGACACAGCCGTACACGATGACCCCAGCCCAACCATTATCAATCGCCGACTGGGCAATCATATCGCCGAGCAGCGCACAGCGCATCGAGCCACCACCATCGACCACCAGTACCTTTCCATTGCCCTTATTGTCTTTACCATCGCTGTTTAATAGTGACTTGACACGGCTGTTGTCTTCAAAACACTTAACCGTCACAATCTCACCGCAAAACCGATCTTTGCCACCAAAGCTATAAAACGACTTGCCTTCGATATTTGGCAGACACACTTGCGACTCAGGATTGGCATCCAATAAATCACAAGTCACAAAATTGTCTTGGTTCATGGTAGGCTCTGCTGCTGCGTTTGACATGAGTACACTCCTTGTTCGTTGTTGGCTAGGATTAAAGGGTATAAAAAGTATGGTTGATATTTTTTACTTAGGCTATTTTTTGACTTTAGTCATTGCCAGCATTTGTTTGTTTTCTATGATATCTGTGGTGGTAATCGCAGGCTCACGGCGGTACTTACTACGCTCGTAGATATCATGGGCGCTCATGGCCATAGCGATAGCGACACGTTTTGCAGAAATAGGATGCAGGGGTAATGACTCCGGCACCAAAGGCGAGACGAGCTTAAAGGCTTTTTGACTTAGGCTCTCAAGCGGGCGACCTTTGTGCTTACCGAGCAACAACGACGGCCGAAAAATCACCAAATGGGCAAAATTTAGCGCCATGATGGACTGCTCGGTCTCTGCCTTGACTCGGTTGTACAAAAACCGACTGTCGATATCAGCATTCATCGCAGACAATAAAAAGAAGTTTTCTACCCCTTTCTCGCGGCACAGCGTAGCAAACGTCACATTGTAGTCATGATCCACTTTATGAAAGGCTTCATCACTGCCAGCTTGCTTTTTGGTCGTACCAAGACAGCTAAAAGCATCGGTGCTGCGATCAGCGCCGACACTGGCGAACACCTCAGCCAAGTTGTCAAAATCATTAACCTGATAAAACCTCATGCTAGCATTGATATAGCGTGGCGGACGCCGTGCAATCACAATCAACGTGTCATAAAGCTCACTTAGCTGCTTGACAAGATGTTGTCCTACCAATCCTGTCGCGCCAATCACAATTGCTTTTCGCTGCATATCTTGTCCATTCGTATCGTATGAGATATGAGAGCACTCTTATACAAAGCATTCTCTTTATTTATCGTATCCGTTTATCCGCCAGCATATCTGGGCGCTATTTTAACCTTCCGCTTGCGTATCATACCTAAAATCACTCAGCGGTGAGGGTATTATAGCGAATTTATTGTAAGAGATTTTATCCGTCAAGCCTTTTACTGGCCACGACCTTTGAGAGTAGATACATGAAAAAACCGAATATTGATAAAATAGCATAACTTCTTTACCGATTGACCATCAAATATATTGTCCTAAGCGCAATAATTTGCTAAGATAACCGGCTTTACACGTCAACGCTGTTTAATTATTCCAAACAGTTCTGACGCTTGCGATGACTACCGATATTAGATACTTTAGTATTGGACATCGACATCATGTTTGACGAGACGGCTGCTCGTCACCGATGATTGTTAAACCCATTATTGCAATCAACATTCATATTTTTATCTGTCTTTATCAAGGAGATACGCGTGGCTAATACTGCACAAGCTCGTAAACGCGCCCGTCAAAACACCAAACGTCGTCAGCAAACTGCTTCACAGCGCTCAATGGTTCGTACTTACCTAAAGCGCGTAGATGCTGCTATCGCATCAAAAGACTATGCTGCAGCAACTGAAGCGTACAACAAAGCTGTACCTGTCATCGACCGTATGGCTGACAAAGGCATCATCCATAAAAACAAAGCTGCTCGTCGTAAGAGCCGCCTAAACAAAACCATCAAAGGCTTACAAGCTTAAGATAGGTTGCGTTTAGACCGCATTACTCTGTTTGGGTGATGATCAAAACCTTGTCATTAGCTCTTATGCTGAGGCAAGGTTTTTTTATGCCCAAAAAACCATAAAAACAACGCCTTGTCTATAGAAAATAAACATTAAGCAACCGTAAACAGTCACAGAGTAAAAAGCGATAAACAAAAAAACCATGGCTGTGCTAAGCTTAGTCCCACTTCACCTCTGGTGGCAACAGCAATGTATTTGGATGAAACCCTGCTGCGCGGTACCCTTCTAACAATGTCACAATCGGCCGTATATAGACCTCACCGCGCCAGACGAAGTGGGCACTGGCTTGTTCAAATGGCTTATCATCAAACCACAAAAACACCCCTTCCATCATCTTTGGCCAATCATTCCAATCAATCTCTACCACATCAAACATCACCGCCAAAAATGCCGACAGCAACGTATCGTGACTGACCGCCAGCATAAGATGCCCAGGCTGCGGCTGATGCTGATAAAACAACGATAAAATATCAAGCCCGCCTTGATAGGCGTTTTTGGTGCCAGCAAGATTGCCTTGTAAAAAACGATTGATAAAGTTGAGCACGCCGATTTCTTTAAATACTGGATTGGCAATCTCAGGGTCAGTGACAAGGCTCCCAGGCTCTACCAGCAGCGACTGGTGCATGATGTCACGCTGTAACCCTGCACCTGCTTGCATAAGCTGCGCAGTATCAATACAGCGGCCGATAGGGCTTGAGATGCTATCCACGTCTAGAGAATATGGCAGATGACCTGCCAGCCAGCGCCCCCAAGACTTGGCCAAGACGCGACCTTTAGGAGTCAATGGCAACTGATAACTGGCAAAGCCGTTACCGTCAGAGCGCTCACGCAGGGAGTGTCTGGTAAATAAAATCAGGCGCTTGTCTTCAGGCAAAAGGCTCACTGAAGAGATCATACTATCAGGCAGGTGCGACGGCGCGGGTGCACTTGGCGTATGACTGGCACGCCTTTCTGCAGATAGTTTCGATAAAGTGTTGTGGAAGTATTTGCTCATGCCAGCAAGCGTAGCAGATTTTTTGTGAAGAATGAACAAAATATAAATTCAGTTGCAAATAAGCAAAACCGAAATGAAAACCGCCCAGCACTGCTACGCACTTTATCTCAAGCAAGAGTATGCTATCTAATCAAGCTCAATTACTTTATCCCAAGCAAATGCGATCTCGGTACTACTGACTTCGTTGGGATACGCACGTGGATTGACAACCACTCGGGTACGACCAATACTATAATCAAAGGCTTCATGGGTATGGCCATGCACCCATAGCGCTGGCGCCCATTCCTCCTGCATCCAGCTTGACAAGTCACTCACAAAAGCGGCATTACTGGGTAGATTGGCATATTTCTCAGATACCGACAACGGGCTGATGCTGTGATGACTCATGACGATGGTCTTTTTGCCAAGCGATTGGGCGGTTTTTAATGCTTGCTGTAGCCATTGACGCTGCTTAGCATGCAGTTGCATGGACACCTCAGGGGAAAACAACTCGCTACCGGCATAGATTTGTTTATAATCACGCATAAAACGCTTGGCAGCTGCCATGGTTTCTTCATTGGCCTGATACTGATAATCCGTCCATAAGGTGCAGCCCAAGATACGTACGTCTCCAATATCGATGTGTTGACACTGTAAAACCCGCACGCCTTGCTGCGACTTGGCATCATAGTTATCCCAAATGGCCAGCTTTTTATCAAAATGCAGCACGTCTTCATTGAAGTATTCATGATTGCCTGCAATGGTGATCAAAGGCACCTGCAGACGTGCCGCTTGCGCTTGTAACCACGGCATACCGCTGTCGCTATTGGCCGTATCGCCTGCGACCAGCACCACATCGGCATCAGTCTTGGGGATATGTCCCATCGGATGCGACTGACGCGCATAGCTATCAATATGCAAGTCACTTAAAATCTGTAATTTCATATCTTCCAATAGTGTCTTAGGACATCAAGGACAAAAATCGATCAAACGATGCATAGAAGCATAGCGTATTTTCTGTCATAGATATCAACATAAATTTTAAGTAGTGTAGCACCTTTTTATCTACCCGCAAAAAGCAAAAAGACAGCAACTTAGGCTGTCTCTTGTCTTCGTTTTTGACTCAGGCTAGATACCCTCAAGTATCCGCTGCAGCTTGGCCGCTGGGTCGGCCGCCTGCGTGATAGAACGTCCGATCACCAGATAGTCAGCACCATCTTGTAGCGCTTGTGCGGGCGTACAGATGCGTTTTTGGTCGTCAGCATTGTCCTCAGCGAGGCGAATACCAGGCGTCACAAGCTTAAAATCCTGACCACATAGCGCCTTTAGGCTCTGAGCTTCTTGTGCTGAGCAGACCACGCCATCGAGACCTGCTTGCTTGGTCAGCTGTGCTAGGCGACTGACTTGTGTATCCAGCCCATCGGTAATACCCGTCTGCATCAATGCTTGATTGTCCATAGAAGTCAGCACCGTGACCGCAATCAGCAAGGTATCTAAGTTATTATCCAGCAAGCGCTGTTTGGCAAGCGACATTGCCTCTAAGCCTGCGCTCGCATGCACATTGACCATCCACACACCCAAATCAGCTGCCGCGAGCACCGCCTGTGCCGTAGTATTAGGGATATCATGAAACTTAAGATCTAAAAACACCTCAAATTGACGCTGATGTAGGGCTTTGATGATATCAGGGCCACAGCGCGTAAACAGCTCTTTGCCTACCTTTAAACGGCACAGCGCTGGATCGAGCTTGTCAGCCAACGCGAGCGACGCTTCCATTGTCATATTGTCTAAGGCGACAACGACAGGAGATTTGATTGCATTATTCATAGAGTTGCCACATTTATATCGAAGTTAAAAAAACCAAATAGCGACCAAACGCATGGCTATCAACTCACCTGTCTCGCAAGTTTGTATCATAAGGTGCCTAGCTGACGCTCTATTCAGACTTAGTCAGATTTAGTCACGTTTTTGTCTGGTCAGTGTCGCCGCTTCCTCTTGAGCGGTGTGATTATCGTGCACGTTGGTCGCTGTCGAACCATACACTGCCTCTTCTACTGAAGGCGCAGTCGCTTGACGATCGATGACCACATTGGCTTGCGTCAGTTGTTCTTGCAGATTGGCATTGGCTTTTTGTAGACGTGATATTTCCCATTTGTTTTGTAAAACACGAAAGAGCAGCAGCGCAAGTAGCATACCAATTACAATACCTAGTATCAGACACAGAATCAGTAGTAAGCCCAAATTCATCGTCGGCGCTTGTGAAAACAGTAAATTTACGCCAACCTCGGTATTATTGGCCAATACCAACCCTAATGAATAAGCGAAGCTTAAAAACAGTAGTACAAACAGTAAAAAGCGCATAAGACATATACCTTGGTTTGATGGGTTGCAAAGGACTCAAAGACCGCGTTTTGTCACAAACAGCGATGCTACTTTTTGACTGGCACGCTACTGTTAATGAATACTACCCAACGCTGCCATAATGATCGTATTATCTATCCATTAGCTACTTTGTCATTGACCGCTTCGCGCAGGGCTTTTCCTGGCTTGAAATGCGGAATGGCTTTGGCAGGTACTGGTACACTCTCCCCAGTCTTAGGATTGCGGCCCATACGGGCACGGCGATGATGTAAACAAAAGCTACCAAACCCACGCACTTCTACTCGGCCATCATTGGCCAGTGTATCGGTCATTAGGTTTAATATTTCACGCACTGCATCATCGACCACGCTATCAGTCATATTGTCACAGTTCGCACTCAAATTACTAATAAATTCAGACTTATTAATCGCTTGCTGCATTGTTACGCTTGCCTTGTTAATTGATGGATAAGATGATTGTAAACCAAGTTACTATTTTTTAAAGGTTTTTAAAGGTTTTAACCCTTCATATAGCCGTATAAGACCATACTGAAAATCGAAACAAAAAGCAAAATAACGGTCAATAGTGCTAATACGGCTCTCATCAGTAAGCAGTGATTTACATCTCGTTACTCAATGTTGCAAATGATAGCGGATATTATCATAAATGGAAATAAGAGTTTGCTTTGTTTTTCGCAAAAACCTTGAAGATGTAACGCATACCAAACAGAGCGACCGGAGTCGCTTTTTTTATATTACTTTTAGATCAATAACTTATCGCTTACTGCATTTGCTCTTTAATCAAATCACCAATGGTTTTTGGTTGAGCATCAGCTGCTTGTGGCGCATTGCTACCTAGATCTTTGATCGCTTGACGCTCTTCAGCTTCGTCTTTTGCTTTGATAGACAAGTTGATGTTGCGAGTCTTACGATCCACACTGATGATCTTCGCTTCAACGTCATCACCAACGCTTAGATGCTTGGTTGCATCTTCGACACGATCACGCTGAATCTCAGAGGCACGTAAGTACGCTTCAACTTCATCAGCAAGCTCGATAGTAGCGCCTTTAGCGTCTACTTCTTTCACTTTACCAGTAACTACCGCACCGCGGTCATTAGCGACTAGATATTCGTTGAATGGATCTGAGCTTAACTGCTTCACGCCTAGGCTGATACGGTTCGCTTCTGCATCTACAGACAATACCATAGCTTCAACGGTGTCGCCTTTGTTGTAGTTGCGGATTGCTTCTTCGCCCGTTTCGTTCCAAGAGATATCAGACAAGTGAACCAGACCATCGATACCGCCATCTAGACCGATAAAGATACCAAAGTCAGTGATTGACTTGATAGTACCAGTGATTTTATCGCCACGCTCATGTTTCTTATCAAACTCTTCCCATGGGTTTGCTAGGGTTTGCTTGATACCCAAGCTGATACGACGACGCTCTTCATCAATATCTAGGATCATCACGTCAACTTCATCACCCACTTGTACAACTTTTGATGGGTGGATGTTTTTGTTGGTGTGATCCATCTCTGATACGTGTACTAGACCTTCGATACCTTCAGAGATCTCAGCAAAGCAGCCGTAATCAGTCAGGTTGGTAACGCGAGCTTTAACAATACTACCAACTGGGTAAGTAGCGCCAACGTTGTCCCAAGGATCGGTACCAAGTTGTTTTAGACCTAGGCTTACGCGGTTGCGCTCACGGTCAAACTTCAATACTTTAACTTTTAGGTCTTGACCAACTTCAACCACCTCAGATGGGTGCTTGATACGGCGCCATGCCATGTCAGTGATGTGTAGCAAGCCATCGATACCACCAAGATCAACGAACGCACCGTAATCAGTTAGGTTTTTGACGATACCTTCGATCTCGATACCTTCTTCAAGCTTGTTCAATAGCTCTTCGCGCTCAGCTGAGTTTTCAGCTTCCATTACTGCACGACGGCTAACCACAACGTTGTTACGTTTTTGGTCAAGCTTGATGACTTTGAATTCTAGCTCTTTGCCTTCAAGATGTGTGGTGTCACGAATCGGACGTACATCAACCAATGAGCCTGGTAAGAACGCGCGTACTGAACCCACGTCTACAGTAAAACCACCTTTTACTTTGCTAGAAATGATACCTTTTACGATCTCATCGTTCTCATAGATTTTTTCAAGGACATTCCACGTCTCGACGCGCTTGGCTTTTTCGCGTGATAGTAGGGTTTGACCCATACCATTATCAACCGCTTCAACCACGACATCAACGCTATCGCCAACTTCAACTTCAAGTTCGCCTTCTTCGCTTAAAAACTCTTCACGAGCGACGATACCTTCAGATTTAAGACCAGTATCTACTGTGATCCAATCGCTATCGATGGCCACAACAGTACCTGTAATAACCGAGCCACGCTCGATATCCAGACCCTGCTCTTCAATGCTCGCTTCAAATAGTTCAGCAAATGATTCCATTATGTCTACCTTTGTATAGCCGTATCCTGTCCAGCACAGTACGGATCAAATTTATGATTGCATAAAACGAGAATACTGGTTTTATATCTTATGCAGTCATATAAAAAACCTTTGTTGCTAATAAGCGAGCATCTCATCACACTCATTAGCAACAACTGTCTTTACTGCCCACTCACATTTCTACTCTTAGTTTAATGTTGGCTTATTGCACATCTCTACTTATACAATTTTATACTAAAACCAAAGCCTGTAGCAAATTTTTTGGTAGTGAGTTGGTAGTTACTGTATTGTTTTTATTAACTATTAAAACAAATGCCTTTGTCCTGACAGTATTTTTTGACTTGTGCATATACGCTGTCGGCATCCAAACATGAGCTGTCTAATAATAAAGCGTCTTTGGCAGGCTTCGACGGTGCTGTCGCGCGGTTTTCATCACGCTCGTCACGCGCTTTGATCGTTGCTAAAATCGCCTCAAAATCTGCGGTTTGTCCTGCACTTAGTAGCTGCGTGACACGGCGCTCAGCACGCGCTTTGGCGCTGGCTGTCAAGTATACCTTAACATCCGCATCTGGAAATACCACTGTTCCCATATCGCGGCCATCAGCGACCAGCCCTGAGCGACTGGCCATTTTTTGCTGTAGCGTGAGCAGCGCCTGACGCACTTTAGGGAATACCGCGATCTTTGAAGCATAACCGCCAACGGTTTCGTTACGCACTTGCTCGCCAACGGCATCGCCATTGACGATGATGTCTACGCGGCCTGATGCCTCATTGGGCACAAACACGATATCTAAGCCTTGGGTTAATGTCAGTACTGCCTGCTCATCAATGTCTTGACAGCCATCGGCACCGAGCAATCCTGCTTCAAAGGCTTTGAGCCCGACGATGCGGTATAGCGCCCCTGAGTCTAATAACTGATAACCCAATGCTTGCGCTAAGCGCCAGGTGACTGTGCCTTTACCCGCCCCGCTTGGACCATCAATACATATCACGGGATAACGCTGTACCGCTTGCTCAGAGGGATCACAATCCTGCAAAGCATTATCAGGCGTAAAGTCAGGTGTAGAGACAGTCATCATGTTTACTCAATTATAGAAACAACATATATCGCCCACTGCTAGCAAGGACAGCGCGATATTCACCACCTTATCAAATGCTTAACAGCCATCTGATAATCGCAGCGCCAAATAGGGCGATATTATAGCAAGAAAACCCTATCATCACCATAACTGATGCTTATATTTGCAGGCAGTATGTTTTGTAGCGACGCAAAAGCCCTTATTTTTTAACATCTGATTTTTTTTGCTTGGCCAGCTGACGACGCGCTCGAAAAAACCGCTTAAGTAGCTGACTGCTATACTCACTGCACAAACCCCGTTGTACGGTAATGATATGATTATAAAAATCTTGTGCCGATAGATCCATCTGACTACCCACCATGCCAGCTCGCGGCTCATTTGCCGCATACACCAGCCGCGCCACTCGCGCATGGATTAGCGCGCCCATACACATGGTGCAAGGCTCTAAGGTCACGTACAAGGTGGTGTTTGATGGTAGGCGGTAGTTTTTTAGGTGGCTACAGGCATCTCTTAGAGCGACTATCTCGGCATGAGCGGTGGCATCATGGCGACCGATTGGCTCATTAAAGCCTTTACCAATCATCTGCTGCTCATGTACCAGTATCGCGCCAACTGGCACCTCGCCCAGCTCAGCGCCACGCTGAGCCAATGCCAATGCTTGATACATCCACTGTACATCTTCTAGCGTCCAAAACTGCTGGGTGCTCAGCTCAAGCTGATGTCGAGCACGGCTACCAGCAACGTCCACAGACAAGCTATCAGGGCTTGAGTGGTAACTAATACCATCAGGCAGACAACAATGATGTGCCTGCAGTGTCTCTGCGGCAAAAAAAGGAATGGTCATAGATAACTACTGTGGCAACTGCCAATCAATGGGGGTACGGCCATGCTGCCGGAGATAATCATTGGTCTTCGAAAACGGCTTGGTGCCAAAAAATCCGCCACGGTTTGCCGCCAGCGGCGATGGGTGGACAGCGGTTAAAATTAAATGTTTATCAGCATGGATGTATTTGCCTTTTTTCTGGGCTTTACTACCCCACAAAATAAACACCGTATGCTCTGTTTGTTCGTTGATCACATCGATCACTGCATCGGTAAATTGCTCCCAGCCTTGATTTTGATGACTGTTTGGCTCACCTTCTCTCACAGTCAACGCACTGTTTAGCAGTAATACACCTTGCTGCGCCCAGTAAGTCAAGTCCCCATGCGCTGATGGCTGGACACCGATATCATCGGCCATCTCTTTTAGCAAGTTATTGAGTGACGGCGGTTTTGGAATGGCTTTGGGTACCGAAAACGACAACCCCATGGCCTGACCTGGGCGATGATAAGGGTCTTGCCCTAAGATGACCACTTTAACGCGAGATAATGGCGTGAGATTAAAAGCATTAAACATTAGTGGCGCTGGTGGATAGATGTTATCTGGCGACTGATAAGCTTCCTTTAAAAAAGCCCGTAGGTTGTCCATATTCTCAGAAGTCAGCTCATCTGCCAAGGCCATCTTCCAGTCTTCTGGCAAACGTACTTTGTCTAAGATGGCTTTTTTTTGTGCGGCTGTTTTTGGCGCCTTTGCATCGAGAGATTCCATACTGTGTCCTTTTTTAGTTGTTATATAGGGCGTGTCTTCAATTCAATCGATAGTTATCTAAATGGGTTCACTATCTATGAAAGTTGGCTGGCTACTACCTACAAGACCCTTACTTTTAGTAAAATCAATCAACATAAATAAAAATGAGTTGATGAATTATAACAATAAAAAAACGGCTACCGCACGAATATGGTAACCGTTCTTATTATCTTAGTAGCAAAGCCTTAGCTGGCTAATGACTCAGAGTCTGGGTGTGGCTCGTGCGTCTCCACCACCGTCAGCACGATACGACTGTCTGCCGAGCCTGTATTGGCGCTCTGATCTTTTTCTAATGCGACAGCGTTTTCGTCTGTTTCATCTTGTGCCTCAGGTGCCAAGGTCAGATGTACGACCCCGCCATTGACCAAGTCACCAAACAAAATCATACTCGCAAGCGGCTTTTTGATTTCATCCTGTATCAAGCGCTGCATCGGACGCGCCCCCATTAGACGATCATAGCCTTTGTCCGCCAGATAGTCACGTACGTCATCGTCGATCTCTAATGTCACTTGTTTGTCATCGAGCTGTACTTGTAGCTCAACCAAGAACTTATCGACCACTGATACCACGACCGAGGTATCTAATGGGTTGAACTGAATAATCGCATCCAAACGGTTACGGAACTCAGGGGTAAAGACCCGTTTTAACGCCTCAGTATTGTCACGGCTATGATCTTGCTGGGTAAAGCCCATGGACGAGCGGCTGATACTCTCCGCACCGACGTTGGTCGTCATGATGATAATCACCTGCTTAAAGACAGCAACGCGGCCATTATTATCCGTCAACGTACCATGGTCCATCACCTGTAGTAGCAAGTTAAAGACATCAGGGTGGGCTTTTTCGATCTCATCTAGTAGCAGCACACAATGCGGATGCTGATTGATTTTTTCGGTCAGCAAACCGCCTTGATCGTAGCCAACATAGCCAGGAGGCGCGCCAATCAAACGTGATGCGGTGTGCGCTTCCATGTATTCTGACATATCAAAACGTACCAGCTCCACGCCGAGCAGGTTGGCCAATTGACGTGATACTTCTGTCTTACCTACCCCTGTTGGGCCGGCAAACATAAACGAGCCAATTGGCTTATCTGGTGCTTTGAGCCCAGCTCGCGACAGCTTGATGGCATCTGCCAAAGTCGTGATGGCTTCATCCTGACCAAACACCAAGTGCTTGAGGTCACGATCCAAGTGCTCCAAGATACTCTTATCATCACTGGACACCGACTTGGGCGGAATACGGGCAAGCTTAGCAATGATGGCTTCGATATCTGCCACATCGATTTTCATCGGTGCTTTTTTCACCTCAGTGGCTTGAGAGTCCTCATCAGACTTCTCATTCGCGTGGGTTTGATCATCGGCTTTGGCAGTGTTTGCCTCCGCTTGCATCTCGCTGCTATAGTCTGTCTCAGCATCGTCCGTTGCTGCAACTGGTGTATCAAAATCCTGCTCTAAATCAGCGATGAAGCTTTCTTCTGCTGCGACATCATCAGCATCAGGGACGACACCCAAACGCTTATAGGCACCTGCCTCATCGATGACATCTATCGCCTTGTCTGGCAAAAAACGCTCATGGATGTGCTTGGCTGACAATTGAACTGCTGTGACCAATGCTTCATCACTATACTCAACATTATGAAACTCTTCGTAACGCGGTTTAAGCCCGCGTAAAATATCGATAGTATCGTCGACACTTGGCTCTTTTACGTCGATTTTTTGGAAACGACGAGAAAGAGCATGATCCTTTTCAAACAACTGACGATACTCGGTAAAGGTGGTCGAGCCGATACAGCGCAGCTCGCCATTGGCAAGGGCCGGCTTGATCAGGTTTGAGACATCCATATTGCTACTCATCGATGACCCTGCACCGATAATCATATGAATCTCATCAATAAACAAAATCGCATTGGGTTTTTTCTTTAGCGCATCAAGCAAGGATTTCATGCGCTTCTCAAAATCACCGCGATACTTGGTGCCAGCGATAAGCGCGCCGATATCCAGACTATAAATCACACAGCCATTCAATGGCTTTGGCGCTTTTTCGTTGATGATAAGCCACGCCAAACCTTCAGCGATAGAGGTCTTACCTACGCCTGGCTCGCCCACCAATAGTGGGTTGTTTTTGCGGCGACGGCATAGCACTTGTGCCGCCCGCTCAATCTCAGACGCGCGGCCGATAAGCGGATCGGTCTTACCTTCCGCGGCACGCTGGTTTAGATTGGTCGCGAACTCGACTAGCGGATCTTTGCTGGTCTTTTCTGAGGCACCGCGGCGCTCACCTGTCATCGATGCACGTGGCTCTGATGGTTCATCTTTATCTTGACCATGCGAGAGATACTGCGTCAGCTCTAGACGGCTGATGCCTTGCTTTTTGAGCAAATATACTGCATAGGTGTCGTGCTCTGAAAACATCGACACAAGAATATCCGAGCCTTCTACCAGACGGCCGCCGCCGATAGACTGTACGTGAAAGATAGCACGCTGCAAGATGCGATCAAAGCTTTGGGTCGGCTGCGGGGATTGCTCGGTATCAGCATCCACCGTCGGCGTGTGCTTATTAATATAAGCCTCAAGCTCGGTGCGTAGTGCTGAAACATTGGCATTACAAGCGGTTAGGGTGTTGGCGGCATGAGTGTTTTCTAGTAGCGCCAACAATAGATGCTCAACAGTGAGATACTCATGCGATTTTTGGCGCGCAAGCGTCATTGCTAAACGCAAAGAAACTTCAAGATGACGACTTAACATAAGGACTTCCTACGGTTGTACCTATCTTTATAACTGATAGCTTTATGAATGAGTTAGTAAGTAAATCAGGGCGATAGATGGATTGTTCAAGGGCAATGGCGGCATAATTGTTTGATATCAATCAATAATGCGGACCATAACCTCCCTGTTTTGGATACCCTTACCGATAAAAAGAGTCATCTATCGACGATTAAGCCTGCGCCGAGCAGTCGAGTACAGGGCATTATGACTCATATTCGCTTTTCTTTATCTCAACACGATATTTACCCATAGTCAATCTATTAACATCGACTAAAATGTATCGAAGCATATTGCGTCAAGACAGCAAGATAACAAGATAGACAAACAGGCAAGATAAGAAAGCAAACCACAAGAAGGCAGAGATACAGAAGTAAGGTGAAGAATGGGAACGTGATAGCAAATTGGTTATAAAAACAGTACAGCGAGATAAAACATCTATTTTTTTATCTCACTGCTTCATTTTTTCACTGTTTTATTGAGCGACTTGATAGCCCTATATTTGAGTTACTTGGATTTGACTATGGTGATTGAGTGATGGGGAGTGACTGATAAACACTATCAAAAACCAAACGTATTAATTTGAGGCTTACGTAAAGGTGTTGGCATCAGACGTCGCTATTATCCTTTATTACCCTTCCCCTTGATGTGGTTCGATTTGGGTCAATAACGGATACCCTTCGCGGTGAGCCAGACTGTTGACTTTTTTGGCCTTAGTTTCAGCAATATCTTTTGGGTAGATGCCCGCGATACCTTTGCTACTATTATGAATGGTCAGCATAATCTCCACAGCAGCATCCATACTATGACGAAACTCCGACTGCAGGACATACACCACAAACTCCATCGGTGTGTAGTTGTCGTTGTACATGACCACCGCATACATCGGCGGCTTGGCGATTTCTGGCTCAGCCACCAGTACGTCTGCTTGCGGTGAGGTTTCCTCTTCTGTATCACCATCTTGGGCACGGTGGGCGGGCAGGTTTGGAAAGTGCCAATCGCATACCATTGGCGCATCTTGTAGTGTCATTTGTTTTATCATAATCAAAGTATAATTATAAGGTAAGTTTGAAGTTATAGAAGTGATAAAGGTGATAACAAGCAGGCAGACTATTATCGTCTATTATTGATGCCGATCTGAACAGACAGACGGCCGCTAGTCTGTCGCACTCTTTGGTTCAATCGGACTTTCATCCACCTCAGGCAGATCCAATAAAGACAGCGGCATATTGTCCACCCTGTCGCCCAGCTTCCAGTCATACAGCTGCTCTACTTGCTGATTGCCTGCTTGCAAGCTGAGTTTGACTTGTAGAGGTTTAAAGCCTGATGGCATCATAAAGCGACCACGAATACGTACGATACCTTCTATCATATGGTTTGCCGGCTCAAGTGGCACTTCGACCAGCTCGCCATCATTGAGCAAGGTCAAAGTTGGTCTTAGACGTTTGGCTGAGCCATCCGCACTGAGCATACCAATATCAAACCCATACTCAAAAGCATTCTCAGGTAGTGGCTCAATCTTAGCCCCCAGTACTTTTAGTGGCATGCCGCCTTTTTCAGTGAGTGCCTCTGCATACACCTCATTTAGCTGCGTCAGTTGGCGATTTTCTACTGTCAGCGCTTGCTGGTTTTCACGCAGTTCATGTAAGTTTGCTAAGCTAATAGCCAGCTCTTGCTTAGCAGTGGCGGCTTGATTGGTCGCAACCTTATTACTCAGACGCAAATCCTCCAGCTCTTTACTAGCCTCTTTTCTATCAATGATCGCCTGCTTGGCTTCGTTTTGCATCGAGTGAGTACCGCGCTGATAGCCAAGTTTGTGACCAAACACCAGCCCCACAATCGCGGTGACCAGAATCACCACCACAAACAAAGCCAACACCAACGACGAAGCGCCTTGCTGCGTGCGCCCGATATTACTCGCCACGCTGTTTTTAAAAGACTGCTTCCTTTGCTCTATATCACATGGAGCAAAGGTTTGGCATGATACACATGCTGGCTGTGGGCTAAGGCGTAGTGCAATCTGAATACGCATTTAGACAGTATCTCTTAATAGTAAGGGCAAGTTAGTATAACGGAATTTATAATCAATACCTAGCACCATAAATGTGAATGATAAGGTGAGAAAAAAGCGAACAAAACAACACCTTAAGGGACAATGGGTGCAAAACTCAATCCCAATGACTCATCAAGCCCAAACATGACATTCATATTTTGTACCGCTTGTCCTGCTGCTCCTTTTACGAGGTTGTCCTGTACCACGATCACTGTCAGCTCAGCGCGCTCGTTGTCTTGATGTATCGCTATACGCAGACGGTTACTGGCGCGGACACTGCGGGTATCTGGATAATTGCCTTTGGGCATGACATCGATAAATGGCTCACTTGCATAAGCATTCTCGAAGGCTTGCTGCCAGTCAATAGCCGTCCCAGCCTCTGTCATCTCCATATGAATAGAGCTGAGCATACCGCGTATCATCGGCACCAAATGCGGTAAAAAACGAATGCGATGCGTAAACTGACTGCCTAGTAACTGTGCCACACCCTGCTCGATCTCAGGCAGGTGACGATGCCCCTCAACGCTATAAGCCTTAAAATTATCTGTCGTTTCGGCATAATTGAGCGCAAGTTTTGCCTGACGTCCAGCGCCTGAGACACCAGATTTTGCATCAATGACGATTCGCGGCTCGATCAACCTATCTGCTTGGGTGTTTTGTTTTTCGATAATAGGCTTGAGACCTAAAATCGCCGTGGTAGGATAGCAACCAGGGTTGCCCACGACCAGCGCCTCGGCAAGCTTGGCACGATTGACCTCAGGTAAGCCATAAACAGCCGTTTTTAGCAGCTCAGGGCAAGCATGCGACTGCTGATACCAGTGCTCAAAATCCGTCAAGGACTGCAAACGAAAATCAGCAGCCAAATCGATGACCTTAACGCCCACTTGCGTGAGCGCCTCGGCCTGCTTCATCGCCACCCCATGAGGGGTCGCGAAAAACACCACATCGCACTTTTGTAACGCCCCAAGTGTATCTTCACCCAAATCACTAAAAACGATGTCTGATATACCGCGTAAGCTTGGAAATATCTCATCAGCGCGCGTACCCGCCTCGCTACGTGACGTTAGTAAATCAAGAGACACGTTGGGGTGGGCAGACAATAAGCGAATAAGCTCAATACCTGTATAGCCTGTACCGCCGACAATAGCTGCTGAAATCATAAGATATCCTTTTTTACTTGTTTTTTTACTTGAGTAACATCATGCCTAAAAATAAAGTAGCCAGAAAACAAACGCAAGTATCGCTCTACTCTCATCAAGCTCGCTGATAGTACCCGTCGCGGGATTCGACTGGCGATAAGCATTTGCTCTCACATCAAAGCATGGCTCATACGCTATAAACTAAAGTTTATAGTCATGAACCGCATCAATAAATAACTTGGCATTGTCAGGGTTGACCCACTGCGTGATACCGTGACCTAAGTTTGCCACGTAGCCTGTTTTTTCGCCATCTGCATAGGCTCTATCGAGCATCGCCGTTACTTCTGCGCGGATGGTGGCAGGCGAGCCGTACAAGGTTGCTGGATCTAAGTTGCCTTGTAGTGCTTTGCTGCTTTGTAGTTTTTTGTGCTGCTTGGTCAATTGACGCTGGCTCTCATTGAGCACTTGGCGCGCGCGATCTAGCGGCATGGTCCAGTCTAGCCCGAGTGCGTCCGCCTGACTGTCTGCTTGCACATCGAGCCACAGGCCACCGCCTTTGGTAAATAGCACCACTGGGATCTGCGGGTGACGAATCTTTAGCTCAGCGACGATACGCTTATTATAGGCATGAGAGAAGTCAACGAACTGACGATGACCAAGCGTGCCGCCCCAGCTATCAAATATCTGTAAAATCTGAGCACCAGCGACCACTTGAGCATCCAAATAATCCACCACTGCGCTAGCCAACTTATCCAATAACTGATGCAAAAACTCAGGATTGCTATACAAAAAACCTTTGGTATAACGATAGTCCTTTGAGCTGCCGCCTTCGATCATATAAGTGGCTAGTGTCCAAGGGCTACCAGAAAACCCAAATAAAGGTACTTGGCCATTTAGCGCCTGACGAATACTGGTTACCGCACGCATGACATAATCAAGCGAGTCATTCATATCCAGCACTGGCAGTCTATCAAGGTCTGCCTGCTGACGAATCGGGTACTTAAACTTTGGGCCTTCGCCTGTCTCAAAGTACAAACCCAAACCCATCGCATCAGGAATAGTCAAAATATCGCTAAATAAAATCGCCGCATCTAAATCATAACGACGCAGTGGCTGCAAGGTGACCTCGGTGGCACGCGCAGTGTCTTTACACAAGCTCATAAAATCGCCAGCCTCTGCCCGCGTGGCTTTATATTCTGGTAAATAACGGCCAGCTTGACGCATCATCCAAACAGGGGTGGTATCAACAGGCTCAAAGCGTAAGGCACGTAGCAATCTATCGTTTTTTAACGGCGCAAACGTTTGCTGAACCGAATGATTATTGTCTGAAGCACTCATGTACAAATCTCCAAAACCGCACAGTATTTATATCTCTTTGTATACTGTACTGGATAAATAAAGTGAATAAAAAATGATAAACGCTGATAACGTATAGATGGCGGCATATAAATACTAAAAACCGTCTCATGAGTTGATAGGAGCGCCCAAAGCTTAAGCTTAAATGCCATTTATTATTAGGACGTGTCCTCAATCAAATATCTATCGATAAAAATAAGGACACGCCTTGGTCATTGAAAATAGCGATCAGACCGCTAAATAGGATCAGACGGTCAGTGCTAGATTGTCTCGGTGCACCATGACCACGCGCTCTTCATGATTGCCAAGTATCTTATCAAACTCCTCAGTTCGCTCACGAGCCACACGGTGCGCATCACGAGATGAAAAGTTGACTTGGCCGACCGCGATACGCTCGCCTGTGTCTTGGTGCACCACTTCTACCACATCGCCTTCATCAAAATCGCCGCGTACCTCTACCACCCCGACAGGCAATAAGCTCTTATTATGCTCGACCACCGCCTTGGCCGCTCCAGCATCGACGATCAGGGTGCCTGACATGCGTAGATGGGCAGCCAGCCACTGTTTGCGGGCGATGATTTTGTCTTCATCATTGGTGGTCAATAGCGTACCCACCGCCTCGCCTGAGACCACTCGCGTGATGACATCATCGATCGCACCACTGACAATCACCGTCGGACAGCCGCCCATAGCAGCAAGGCGACCGGCGCGGATCTTAGTCAGCATACCGCCGCGCCCAAGCTTGCCACCATCACCTGCGATATCAAACAAATAATCTGCCATCGCACGCTCTTGGCGAATCATCTTGGCATTGGGGTTGTCACGCGGGTTGTCTGTAAAGACGCCTTCTTGGTCTGTGAGGATAATATACAAATCTGCATTGACCATCGCCGCTGCCATCGCGCCCAATGTGTCATTGTCACCAAACTTAATCTCATCAATAGTGATGGTATCATTTTCATTGATGACCGGCAGGACGCGCCAGTCCAACAATTGGGTCAAGGCACCAGTGGTATTTAGATAACGACTACGGTTGGATAAATCATCGTGTGTCAGCAAAAGCTGTGAGCTTTGGATACCGTGTTGAATCAAAGCCGACCACCAGGTCTCAATTAAACCCATCTGACCAATAGATGCACACGCTTGCAAGGCGGCAAGCTTCCGTGGGCGCTCCTCAAGGTTCATACGTACCACACCTTCGGCAACTGCACCAGAGGACACCAGCAGCACTTCCACGCCTTGCTTATGCAGCTTTGCAATTTGCTTGGCCCATTCGTAAATGGCAGTTCGATCCAGCCCTCGGCCGTTATTGGTTAATAACGATGAGCCAATCTTGACAATAACGCGCTGAATATCAAAGTTGCGAGTTTGCTTAATAAACCTTGCTTCTTCGGTCGTATTTGCTATGTCATCTGCCATATAAACTCCTGTGTCTTGTGTCAATTGATTACGGGGGTTGCTCTAAACATTTAAGTATATCAGCTTAAGCATCATAGCTTAAGGCACATAAACCACCTCAACGCCATCTTCGTCGTCATCTAAGCGATCATCGCTGTTATCTATGCCTTCACGCGCAGCTCGGCGAGCGGCTCTATATGCTTCGCGCTGGGCTTCGGTATTTAGGCGAACTTCTTCTTCTAAACGCGCGAAACGCTCTTTTTGTGCTTCAGCAAAGATAGGGTCTTCTATCTCACGCTCGCGCTCACGCTCAATATCGTTCATCAGGTGGTATTTGACCGCGTCTACCCCCTCCCCAGTCAAGGTAGAGGTGCGAAAGACCATACCTGTCCAGCCAAGCTCAGCCACGATATGCGTACACAGCTCGTTTAAGTCTTCATCATTGACCTGATCGATTTTGTTGAGTACCAAAATCTGCGGGAGGTTGGCCAGCTCAGGAGAAAAACGCTCAAGCTCATTTAAGATCACGCGGGCGTTTTCTACCGGATCACTGCCGTCGACGGGCTTGACATCGACTAAGTGTAGCAAACGACGCGTACGAGCCACGTGCTTTAAAAAGCGAATACCCAGCCCAGCCCCTTCGGATGCGCCTTCGATCAAGCCTGGGATATCTGCCATGACAAACGAGCGATGGCGACCGATATCGACGACGCCTAAGTTTGGCACCAACGTGGTAAAGGGATAATCCGCCACCTTTGGTTTGGCAGCCGAGACCTGACGGATAAAGGTGGATTTGCCCGCATTGGGCAAACCGACTAATCCCACATCAGCGACGACTTTTAACTCAAACTTAAGTACTTTTAATTCGCCCTCAAAACCTGAAGTCGCCTTGCGCGGTGCTTGGTTGGTCGAGCTTTTGAAATGGGTATTGCCCAGACCACCATCGCCGCCCTTAGCAACCAATAGCGTCTGACCAATTTCGACCAAATCTCCTAATACTTCGTCCGTCTCGGTATCGACCACCGTCGTACCGACCGGCACAGGCAGATAAATATCCTCTGAGCCTTTGCCTGAACAGTTTTTACTTTGTCCATTTTCACCGCGTTTTGCATCATAGCGGCGCGTATAGCGATAGTCCACTAGGGTGTTGGTGTTGTCATCAGCAATGACATAGACATCACCGCCGCTACCACCATCACCGCCATCAGGGCCACCACGTGGGACATATTTTTCTCGGCGAAAACTGGCGATTCCGTTACCACCGTCACCTGCTTTTACCGTTACGACGGCTTCATCAATAAATCGCATCTTACGTTCCTTAATTTACAATCCAGTCTATAACTGGCTACAACCAGCGGCTGTATTTTAGGTTTTTGCTAGGGGGTATTGTCATAACGACTGCCAAAGTCCCATTGTTGGTGCTTAGCACTGAGTAGTGAGCGCTTAGCACTTAGCATTTGGTACTTAGCCTTCATGATGACAATAACACCCGATAACCAATCGGACTATCGGGTGCTTTATATTATATTTGAGTTTGCAGCGCTTAGCTTACGTTTTATGCAGGAATTTGCGTATAGCTAATGCCAGCCATCTGGGTAGCCAAACGCAAGACCTGAGTACTATAGCCTACTTCGTTGTCATACCAGATATATACGATGGCATGATTATCAGTCAAAATAGTTGCTTGCGCATCGACGATACCGACATGAGTGGTCCCAACAAAGTCGGTCGATACCGCTTCAGTCGAGTCTGTATAAGCGATTTGCGACTGCCAAGTGTGACTGTTGGCGATTTTGCGCATAAACGCATTTAACGCATCAGCACTCTCTGGCGCGGTTTTTAGATTTAAGTTCAAAATCGCAAGACTCACGTTGGGGGTCGGAACGCGGATGGCGTTGCCAGTTAGCTTACCACTGAGCTCCGGTAATGCTTTACCGACTGCTTTTGCAGCGCCTGTGCTGGTGATGACCATGTTCAATACGGCACTACGGCCACGGCGGTCTGATTTGTGATAATTATCAATTAGGTTTTGATCATTGGTAAATGAGTGAATGGTCTCGACGTGACCATTTTCGATACCGTACTCATCGTTTAGTACTTTTAGCGTTGGGGTAATAGCGTTGGTGGTACAGCTGGCTGCACTAACGATAGTATCATCGCCGACTGTGTCATTGTTGACACCATACACGACGTTTTTGATATCACCGCCTGCTGGTGCGGTTAGGAGTACTTTTTTGACACCAGTAGATTGTAAGTGCTTACCAAGGCCATCTTCGTCTTTCCAGATACCTGTGTTGTCGATCACCAATGCATCAGCGATGCCATAAGCGGTATAATCGATGGTGCTTGGGTCATTGGCATAAATCACTTGTACAAAGCGACCATTGATGATCAGGCCGTTGTTGTCTTCATCAACCGTCACGCCGCCAGCAAAACTACCATGGATAGAGTCGCGCTCTAACAACGACGCACGCTTGGCCAGATCGCCTGCTTTTGCAGGACGTACGACGATGGCTTTTAGCTGCAAGCCTTTGGCACTAGATGCTTGCGATAACAATAGGCGAGTCAAAATACGACCGATACGGCCAAAACCGTATAGTACCACATCAGTGGCGCTGTTCATCGCCCCTTGCTCGTGATTGACGGCTTGCAGGGCAGCCTGTACGTCAGTATCAGAGGCGATTAGCTGGCCGACATCGATACGAGCGGCTTGAATGCCTTCATTTTCTGCCAAAGTTTTTACCATGGCCAAGGTGTCAGCGACCTGGATGGTCTTTGCGCCTTGCTCACGCAATGCTACTTTTTGATGCAGTGCCAATATTTGACCCACTGAGCTGGTATCTAGCGTTTCGCCGAACAAAGTCACTTGTACGTCTTGCTCATTATAAAGCTTATTTAGCAGCCCCATTAGCTCAATGGCTTGTTGTTCTTGGGTGTTGTAGTTGCTCAAGTGGTCTTGATGTAATTGGCGTAAGGTATCAGCGTTGCTCACGAGAAACATCCTTATGGTCAGTAATGTATGATCAGTAAAGTGTGAAGAAAAATAAATAGATGGGCAGTATAGGCTCTAAGCGTTGACACTTATGGAGTCATCAAGACTCTCGATTTTGGTTATTTGCGTTAGAGTATGTAGAGCGCCTAGATTTTAGCCTAAAACGCCCTATTTTGCCAGTCATTAACCACGCGAACAGGATTATGGGACCAAGTTGACCGTTTGTTTGGACTGCGGTGTCAGCTTAAATTCTTTTAAATCGTAGCCTTGTTGCTGGGCAATTTGACGATATTTGGCGTACGTTTCTTGAGCGATATCTGGTGAGCGTGCCAGCAACCAAAGATAGTCTTTGTCAGGCGTCCCTACCAAGGCAGTTTTATAATCGCCATCACGTGCCAGCACCCAATAGTCGGCACGGCCCACTGGCAGCCAGCGTATCCACGATGGCAAAAACGTAACCTTGAGTTTACTACCAGTGGCATCGGCAGGCTTGGCCAAACCGTCAGCAACAATCTCTGCGCCGTCACTATCCAAGCACTTGTTGGTGACGATAACGCCCGAGCCATCCGTTTTTTGCGTATAGTTGGCCGTCACATCGCCTGCACAGTTACGCTGAAAATACATCGGCAAACGACCTATCTCATACCACGTCCCCGCGTATTTGTTTAGATCCACACTATCAACTGTGGTCGGCGTGGTCGCAGATTTATGGATGATATCACTTGGCTGCACAGCTAATGTCTCTGTCATTTCAGCGCTGCTGGTCTTTGCCACTGTGCTTGATTTTGCCGCTGTGGTTGTCTCAGGCGATGCAGCATAAGCAGAAAACGCCGCCAGAGGTATGATAATCGCTAATGCTATGCCTGTGTGCTTGATCAATCCATTCATAAATACGCGCTCCGGTATTTCGCTGTATGAGTCTGTATAAGACGTAGAGACGTAGGATGTCTGTCCATCAGCTATTGATGAGTTAGGCTTTGATGACGCGCCTACTTTCTTAGACTTGTCGTAGGTATTAATAGCGTCTTGCTGCACAGTATTGTCCGCAGGCGTTTGTCCATGACCCGTCAGGCACTTTGACGTTGTGTGCTTATCTTTTGGCAGCGAGGTTGCTTGGATGTCATCTATCATGGCAGAGTCTTCTATTTTGGCAGGTTTTTTGTTCACCTTTTTATAACCAAAATAATTGTCTTGTAAAGACACCTGAGTGGGCGCTGGCTGCGAATACCTGCTGCTCGCTATCTCATCTACCAGATCATCACGATAGCTGGCATCATTGCTGGCAGCATGACTGACATTGTCTGTTTGCTGTGCGCTGCTTTTGGTCAATTCACTGTGTAAATAGCAGTCGCTAAATGAACTGCTCTGCTGAGATTGAGAACCAGCTTCCTGTGAATCAGACCAAGCTGATTTAGGTAACTTATTGGTTTTCATAGATATACCGTATTTATTATGTCTGTTAAATATGCTTGATACATTGTCAATTTTATACATTGTAGATAACACCTAATGGGTGTAGTCATGGTCTTACGTCTTAACCTAAGCCTATAATGGCGCTATCGTCGATTCTAAATAAAGCAGATACACTATATGTCAACGTGGGACTGGTATAAACACATAAGAATATCAGTAAGTATCAGCGCGCTTTTTTACTAAACGCTATTTACTAAATGCTGTGTCTGCCATACTATTTTTATAATAAGGTATCGTTTGGATAAGCGATAAATAGTCAGCTGCTTAGGGGCGTTTTAATCGGTATTTAATTGACTTTGTTAGACGGTATATATTAAGACCAGCCACCCCACAAAAACAGTGTCGCAATGTAGGGAAACGCAACGGTTTGTAAGTAGATATGTGTTTATGATGCAATATAAATACATGTTTACCAAGCAGATAAATATGCTAAAAAATCAGTGTCTTAGCCGACTTAATATTTGTTGTGTTTTTGCGGTTTTGGGCCTATAAAAACTGACGAATACCCGCCACACTGACGCCGCCGTATTGCTTGGCCTTATCGATCATTGACGGCGATAATCCACCCAAACCAATGACGGGCATGTCAGCCAGTTTGGTCAGTGCAGACCATGCCTGCCAGCCAAGTGGCGCAGTATCAGGATGGGTTTGGGTAGACAGGACGGGCGATACAAAAATACCGATGACGGGCGGCAGTTGCTGCTGGATGCGCATGCGTGCCAGCTGATTGGCGGCGGCGATGCTCTCGGCATCATGACAGCTGACGATAAGTGGTTGCCCTGCGGGTATTGAGTCGGCAGCTGCCGTCTGACCATATTGGCTATGTTGCCAGCGCAGCAGCTCCGTGTGAGTCAGATGGTATGCGCTGATGGGCTGGTGTGCCATTAGCGCCTGAGAGGTGGGCGCCTCCCTGATCTCAGCGCTACTAGAGCCATCATTAGTCAATGGCAAAATAGCCTGAATATCTGGTCGCCTCTGCATGAGCTGGGCAATTGTGCGGTCAGCGCGTGACACACTTGCGTCTTTGAGCCGCACATACACCCACGCACTGGGCAAAAGGTGCTGCTGGTGGTAGGCCAGCCATGCTGCCGCTGGATCGGTGTGGCCGCCAAAATGTGCTAAGGGATAAGTGATGGCGATAGCAGGTGGCAGCTGCAGCCACTGTAAAATCGTACGATTGGCCGCTGGCAATGGGTACTCACCTGCCAGTAACGCTCGCTTATCCACCCACTTGAGCGCCTGCCCCTCTAGACCATACTCAGCCAGTTTATGCTGCTCGTATTGCCCTGCTGTCAGCTCAACTTGATATACCTGCAAGCTGACCTGCTTATCACCATAGTCGTGATGGATACGGCCAAGCTTGACTATTAAGTTATTATCGACGTTGATGCCTGTCTCTTCGGCGACTTCTCGTATTAACGCCCGCTCGGCACCCTCCTGTGCTTCGATCTTGCCACCGACAAACTCATAAAGACTGCCCTGATGCTGCGCGGCATGACGAAACCCAAGGAGATAGCAGTTTTTATAATAAATGACAGCCACGGCAACATTGACAACGTTGGCGCTAGCATTGGCTTTGGTGCTGACAGGCCTGTGGGCAGTGTTGGTAATGAGCGAAGGATGGTTTGTGTGGGTCATGAGGGTCCTTGAGGGCATTAATAGCTACTTGGAAATAGTAATGATAGTAGTGATGGATGATATTAATGACGAAATATTAACTGCGCTCTGACTGCCTTTAGCGGTGCGCTGATTTTAGCAAACGGCTGGTTTTTGATATTCAGTGAGCACAAAAAAGTGGTTGATAGCAAGGGATTTATATAAGTTTACATAATAATTGCATTTTATTTTATCAATTGGCTTGCAAAATTATTAAATCTAAATGATAATTATTATCGTTAAAGGTAGTAGTTCTATTGCCACTTACTGTTTCATCACTTTATCAAAAGGAATTTATTATGAGCATGGTCATCTCTCGTTACTTAAACTGTCGCGAAAATCGTCTGCCTACTTTGCAGTCGCAGCACCTATTTGCCTTAACCAAAGAAGTCCGTATCGAACATGAAGGCGAAGAGTATCGCCTACGCCTAACTCGTAATAACCGTTTGATTTTGACCAAATAAATTGATATCTGTCTGTTATCAGACATCCCCGATAATAAAAAACGCCTTGTATCAAAGGCGTTTTTTATTGCAGCGTGCCCCTGTTTTACAAACAGGGATAGCAGTAAGATAGATTGCAGCCAAATAAGGAAAATGTATACCAGCCGCGACGCTCAATCTATAACTGTTTTATGTTCAACTAACCATATCCCTTTTAGAACTGCCAACTATACACCACATCCACCGCGTTTTCTGCAGCTGAGGTAGCCTCGACGTAGATGCGCCGTGTCAGCTGATAACGAATAGACAAGCTGTTTTGGGCATTAAACACCCCCACGCCATAGCGAATATACAGATCCGGTGTCACATAACCTGTGACATTGACGTTGGTGTCTTCACTACTGCCTGAGGCATCTACGGTCAGACTTTGCAAACCAAACACCTGACCTATCTGGTTGGTCAAGCTGCGCGTGCCGCTAAGGCCAAAGCTCAAGCCGGCCGCCGCCAAGTTGTTGGTGACCTGCGACTTAAAGCCTTGCTCACTGATTTGGGTGGCGCTCTTGTTATTGATTCGACCGGTGACCAGAGCATTCATCGCTTGCTGCTGGGTGAGTCCTGCATTATTAAAGACGATGATATTTGGGTTTTCTGTATTACCCTTAACCCGTAAGCCCACCGTCTTACCACTGATGGTTTTGACCGCCTCGATACTAAGGTTGGGCTTCATCACATCGCCATTAAAGCGTACTTGCCCATAATTTAGCTCCAGACTTTGACCAAAAGCGTTGATATTGGTGCGACGTGACACCTGCACTACCCCTTTTGCGCGCATGATACCAGTGCCAGTTTGATTGATATTAATCGCCCCAGCCAAAGGAATGACCGCACCAAAGCCACGGAAGTTGATATCGTCACCCAAGTCGACACCGATATCGGCATTGATCGACCAAGGCTTGGAGACTGCTAATACCTCATCGATATTGCCAATCAAGCGGCGGTCAAGAACGACGGCATCTTCTGTCTGAGTGATGATATCTTCGCTGGCCTCTGGCGGACGGATGGTCGCTGACGGCACGCTCACAGCCCCTTTGATATCGACATAACGATCGCCTGGACGCACGATGATATCGATGTCAGGGTTGATCTCAGCGACGAGCAAAGGCGGCTGGGTGATGACCAAGCGCTCACCCACGACACTGAGCTTGGCTTGCAGTTTTTGCTGCCAATTCACCGTGCCTGTCAAAGTACCTGTGCCCGAACCACTATTAAAGGTACCATCGATGGTTGCCTGTGTACCGCGGATTTTAGCCTCAGTATTGACATTGGTCAGATTGACGGGCAAATCAAGCATGGCAATACGGCCATCTGCCAGTTTGACATCGCCATAAAACTGCGGTTTATCCAATGTACCGCCCAGACCACCTGCCATCGTGACATTGCCCTCCAATACTCGCATGCCGGGGAAAAACGGCTTAAATATCGCTAAATTCAGCTCATTGAGTACCAGCGCGCCAGAGATTGGCTTGGGTGTCTTATAGGGGTCTACAATCACCTCAGCATAGCCACGGGCGCCGCGCCCTGTATTGATATCTGTGCGTAGCTTGATACCTTCAGGCACCGACAACGCAATCAGGGACACGCGTTTGTACGGTAATGTCACTGGCGCACTATCACCATCTTGAATCAAGCCGATTTTGCCATTGTCCGAGTATAGCGTGGTATTGATGGTCGGTGGACGACCACGCTGCCAGCCGACGATGGCCTTACCATTTATCTTGCCATGCCATTCAATATCTTTGGGCAAAAATACTGAAAACAGCGTGGTATCAAGGTTTTGTAAGGCAATATTGACTTCGCCTTTGTCTGGTGAGGCAATTAAGTTGTCGCGTAGGCACAGCTTGCCACTTTGGTCAGACGCTTGCCAGCAGTGTGCGGCCAGCTGTACTTTAAAGTCGTTGCGACTGCCGTTTTGCTCATGAGGCAAGTTGACAATCAGCTGAGCAGGCTGCAGCTGGTTTAGGGTAGCGTATTTAGACTTTATACGCCCTTTACCGATGACCCCTGACCAGACAAGCTTGTCACGATTAAAGCCGCCTTTGAGTCTGGCACCAATATCGAGCTGCTCATTAGCCACATCCAGATCGACTACATGGGCCTGCTCGGTACCATTAAAGGACGCTTTGACACTTTTAAAGCTTTGCCCTGCTGCATCCAGACCTTCTGCTGTCACGATAAGCTGGCTTGGACTGTTTGCTAAATTGACAAGCTTGCCGCGCACGCCACCTTGACGCAGGATAAATCCTGGCAGCGCGATGCGCTCACCGACCAAATCGATATAAATGGTGGGCAGTGCCTGTCCTGCTGGCTGCGATAAGGTTGCGCCGCCTGTGACTTTACCCGCAAGTTTGTCTGATAGCTGATCAAGGCTTGTGATATTGATTTTGGTTTGTAGCTGCTGGGCGTTGCCATCAGCAGTGACGTAGTTGTCGCCCCAGCGTAGCACCAAATTATCGGCATTTAAGCTATCGATTAGCGCATTGACTTGTTTATATTGCGCTTGCGCATCCTGCGTTTGTAAGCGCTTAAAGTAGCTTGCTAGATCTTTTGGCAACCGCATTTTCGCCGTCAAGCTGCCTTTGGCACTAAGCGGCTGGCCTTTTAGTCGACCACTTAGATCTACCTGTCTGATATTGACGGTTTGCTGATTGTCACCCCAGCGGCCATCCGTATCGATCGTACCAGTGATGAGGCTTGGCGTATCTTTTAGGAAGTATCCGATATTAAAACGATCCATGACCGCCTTGATATCCCACGCGATGCCTTGACGTACATCAACCGTACCTGTCGCATCGATACTACCCGCAGCGCCTATATGACGCAGACGCTTGATACGAATCAACTGAGCATCGCCGCTGGCATCTATCGTCAGCTGACCCGCTGGCAGCTGCTCGGCGTCTAACACACCATCGAAGTTTATGGCAAAGCTCTGCAGCTTTCCTGAGGCGTTGGGGTTGTTTTTGGCAGCCGTTTGCCACGCACCGCTGGTGGTCAAGTCGCCTGTGACAATCGCTGCATTATTGGGTAAAAAATACCCCACATTAAACTTGTCAAAACGACCATCTACTGTCCAGCCGATATGGTTGCGCAGGTCGATGACACCCTTGGCATTGACCGCCCCTGCTTCACCGTTATAGGTTACGTTTCGAATACTGATGAGTTTTGGCGTGCCCGCTGCGTCAATTGAGAGGCGACCTTTTGGTACATCAGTGGTATCGACTTGACCAGCAAAACGAGCGTCAAACACCGACAGCTCACCTCCGACGATATCGACACTGGCATCGCCTGTGCCTGCCAGTCCAATACGACGGCCGTCTTGTGTGGTATCGAGCGCTGCTTGTAAGTCAGTATTGTTTAGGGTGACGATATGACGCTGGCCGCGCGCGCCGCCCTTATTGATATTGAGCAAACGACCGCGCGCGCTGATACTGCCAGTCAGGCGCTCTAGCGGCAAGTCGCTACGATACGCTTTTGGTAGCAAGCCATTGGTACGTGCATCTATCTGCCATGTCAGCGGACGGTTTTTGCGCGCCAATTGGATCTGGCCGGTGCCAGACAAGTCGCCCACCACACCATTGTAGTTGAGGCGATTGATATCAATGACGTCGCCAGTTTTACGCACGCGTACATCATAATTGCCTTTAGGGGTAGCGTTTAGCTCATTGATGGTGGCATTGGCATCGACCGACAGACGCGAGCCGCGAATGATGACGTCTGCTTGCCCACGTGGGCTGTCGATATTGCCGATGCTTGGTACATCACGGCGGATGAGGTTTTGCCAATTGGCATCGATATACCAAGGCGCGGCTTGTGTGGATTTGGCCGATACTTTACCACGCGCGATATTGGCGTTGACATGCTCGCCATCACGCTGGCGCAAATCAGCATCTATCTGTAGATTACCATTACTGTCTTGCTGCTGATAATGGACTGACAGTCTGCCATTTAGTTTTTGCGGTGCATATGCTTTAAAGTCGGCGTAGTCATCTGGAATGGCACGGCGAATATCAAAGTTACTGCCAGTGGCGCGCACTTTGGCATCAAAGCTGTCTTGCCAGTCCAAGATGCCTTGTAATACAAGATTACCCGCGGGTACTTGAGCATCTAAGCGATCGACGCGCAGCTGACTATTGGCAATGATACCGCGGCCTTGATAATGTCCTGATGGGATATCTTTGGCAGTCAGCTCGGTATTGATGCGCAGACGTATTTCGGAGATGACCCCTGTGGCTGTCGCCGTACCGCTTTGTAGGCGGATGTTTTGGCTCTCAGCATACGGAATCAAAATATCATCCCATTGCAGCTTTGCCTGAAACGGCGAGCCGTCATCTAAGCCCTGAGCGACAAAACTACCGCTGACGTCGCTGTCGTTATAGCGGCTACGCACTTTACCAACGGTGCGTTTTAGCGTACCTGTGGCCGTGACATTGAGCGGATCGATATAGGCTTTTTCTAGCGCGCTGACCTCTACGATAGCGCTCAAATCTAGCGGGTAATCACCCTGCAACTCAATCTCACCTTGCAATGCGCTGACGTTGACGATATCAGCATACTGCAAGTCGCCGCGACCCAAAGCGACCTGCGTACCAACCCACGTCAAATCACGGGCGGCGATATCATGCACCACGATAGGTTCTTTGGTCACTTGTTTATAAATGATGTTTTTTATTTTGGCCTGATCAAAACGCAGGTTCACTGGTAGTTGCAGGGTTTTATAATCAAATGGCTCGCCCGTTGGCGGCTGGTTGTTGATGATCTCAATGGTATGAATGTCTGCATCGCGCAGATGCACTTCTTTGGCAAACACCGCACGCCAGCCTATTTTGACATACGCCTTATCGACCAAAATCTCAAGGTCGTCAGTCGCGTTGATATCGATATCGCTGACCCAAATACCATCGCGCAGATTGCCACGGCCATATTTGAAATCAATGCCTGTCTCAGCGCTGATTTTTTCTAAAATAAACTTCGTGCCCGACTCGGTACCTGCAGCATAAAAAAACGCCACCAACATAATCGCCAAGACGATGGTGATGAGCACCAGCAGTTTGAGCAAAAAAGACAGCGGATACCAACGCCTGACAGCACGAGCATCGCGCTGTGCTGGGTCTTCATCTGGTGCGTTATTGGGCGGGGTGTTTTTTGTCAGCATGACACTCAACTACGTTAAAAAATGATGACCAGCAATGGCACGATAAATACGAAAAATGACAATAAAGCTATAAGGGCGAACCAATAAAGAAGTGCAGTCTAACCGGAATACTCTCCTCTGTCACACCCGCGGCGACATCCACCCGTACCACACCGACGGGGGAAGCCCAGCGGATACCGACACCGACGCCGACCTTGGTATCTGTCTCAAAGTCTTTGTCGTAGGCATTACCCACGTCCGTAAAGAAAGCACCGCGAAACCCTGGTCTAAACTCATAGTTATACTCAGCGCTACCGACTGCCAGCACCTGCCCGCCTGTCAAGTAGCCCTTATCTAGCGGGGATAAACTCTCATAGTCGTAGCCGCGAATGCTTTGGTCGCCGCCTGCAAAAAAACGCAGCTTATAAGGCACATCATAAAAATCATCTGCCCAAATATAGCCTGTATTGAGACTGCCTAATACCTGATGTTTTTTATCGTCACCAAAGCTATAAATACCACTGACACCAGCGCGAACGACGGCCAAATCGGTGTCGCTCAGCGCTTTATCAGTCCCAGCTTCGAGCGAGTAATACTGGCGGATACCGCGAGTCGGGTTGGTCGTACTGTCCACGTCGGTTTTGTTCATGCCATAGCCAAACAGTAATGCTCGCTGTTTGGGTTTAGAAGACGTAAAGCGAATGGGCAGATCATCAAGCTCTGTCTCATCTACGCCCGTCTCTAGCTCATCTAAGCGATAACGCATAGAGTAGCTGCGGTTCCAGCCACTGTCGCGGCGGATGTTACGGGCAATGGCCGCTTTTAGCGTTTTGGTGGACAAATCAAAGTTACCTTCGCCTTGATCAATAACCTCTTCTTCATAGGTCAGACGCCCATCTAACTTATCATTGAGCGGATGTTTCCAAGGCCTGCTGCCATAGACAGCGACATTTTTCGTGATTCTCGAAACCTCAGTCTCTGCGCCCGCTTGATAGCCTTGACGATTGAGCAAATTATAATCTATTTTGGCAGTGGCCCTGACACCTGTGTCTGTCCCATAACCTAGACCGACTTGCGCATCACGCGGCTTGTTGGAGGACACAAAAACATACAGCGGTACTTTTTTGCTTTCAGCCACGTCTTGCGGGGTTTTACGTCCTGCCAGCGTGGGCGGTACAAAGTTTTCGTCGGCCAGTAAGTTTTTTTCATCTGGAAATATCTTTTGTGCCACATTACTGATGGAGTCACTGATTTTACCCAAGATGCTGTCCGCCTCTTGGTCTTTTTCATCGAGTACGCGATCGTTTGGCAAGCGGCTTAAACGCTCAGCTTTTTGTTTGATGGCTTGTAGCTTATCCAGCGTGGCTTCGTCTGCCTCAAACTCGATGGTCGCGATATCGGCAGGGTCGACCGTCGCACCGCTATTACTGGCCGAGCTTTCGCTTGCGACACCGCCGTTTCCTGCACTCATACGCCCGTCATTACTGACTGTGCTGGCTGCCGTAGCGGTATTGTTGATCGCACCATTATTGACATCATTGTCATTGACATCGTTGTCCAACACCTCATCGCTATTGGCAGTAGGCGCATTGTCAAAAGCCAACGTGCTCGCCTCACTACTCTCATCAGGTGGCAAAATGGACTCTACGTTGACGGTGTTAAAATAACGGGTCGCCGACAAATCGTTACTAAATTTGGTCACCGCTGGCCGATAAAACTTGTCGCCCGGCTCAAAGCCGATGAGCTGCTGTAACAATGACATCTCAACAGGCAGCTTGTCAGGGTCTCGTGTCAGGGTGTTGGTCGCTTCATCATAAGTAAAAAACACCACGTCATCAAACTCGTAACGATCGCCTGTGTTATAAACCAAAGCGACGTCGGCGGTGTTGTCTGGCAAGATGATATCAACCGATTTGTTTAGCCAATACTCATCAAAATAACCATAAGTGTTACTCAACGACTCCAAAGCCGCTTTGCTGTTTTTGTAGACGCGGTGGTTAAAGATATCGCCCTCTTGTGGTGGCAAGTCCGTTTCGAGCGCAGCAAACTCCGGCTGCTCACCGCCCTCACCGCGAATCTCGACGATGCGGCTGTCCACACGCACCGGCTCTCCCAGATTTTCGATGATGACATCAATCCTATCGCTGTTAGGCTGACGCAAGCGCAAAGTCACATCATAATACCCCACCGCTTTTGCCGCATCTAATGCCGTCTGACGCAGGCGAGGCAAAGCTGCGGTAAAGTCAACGACCGACTGAACTGTCGTATCATCCAGCGCCGCTTTGATGTTTTTTATCGGTTGGGTATCGTCATCGGCTTTTTTGAGCTTTGGTTTGCCATCGCCTGTATCTGCTGCCTGCTGTAGATAGACAGTGGTGTCGACATGCGGCAACGCCCTCATTCCCCCATTAAACAGGCGATTATAAAGCCGCTTGATGATATTACCATTGTTACGGGCTAGCGGTCTTTTTTCATCAGCTTGCTCGATACTTTGGCTGACCGCCTGCGTATCGGTTTGATAATCTGGCAAATAGTCATCAGGATTGATGTCTTGTGCTGCGGCACTTTCTCCATTAGCGGCGCTGGTATTGGCCACAATCTCGCTATCAGTCGCTTCATTAGTGCGGCCACTGCTGACCGAATCACTAACATCGATCGGACGCGACATCACTTCGTCTGTCTGCGCTTGTGTTGCCGCGCGCTCATCTTTCTCATTTTTACCCAGCGTCTCCAAGTTACTTGGGGTTGGCAAATTGGTGGCATCCAGCGCCATATCCAAACCCACAGGCGGAGTGGTATCGTCCAAACTGGCAATCGGAGCGTCAAAGTCTCTGTCATAGCGGCCAACACCGTCAAGGGGGCTGACATTGCTATTGCCAGTCACCGTGCTATTACTCTCTAGCATGGCACTGTTTTGACGATTAATAGCTGCCAGCTCACGCTCTATCTGCTCAGGCGTCATCATCTGATAACCCTGCTGCTGTACCTCAGCGGCCTGCTGCAACAGATTGTCGTTCGCGCCTGTATTAGACATATCACTAGCCAGCGCATCATTATTTAGGGCATTGTCGTTAGGTGAATTGTCGTTAATTGAGTTGTTATTCAGCGCATCGTTGTCGACACCATCTATCATGCTGGCCTGATTTATTTGATGACGGTCAGCGCCATTTGTGTTATTCGTCTGGTTATTCGATCGGTTTGAGGGGTCGTTAATTGAAGAGTTATTATTTACAGCATTTGACGTTTCAGTGTTTGATTTTTTAACGTTTGATTTTTTGAGACCTAGACTTTGCTCACTATACTCATCGAGCACAGATTGATCGACAATACCTTGCTCCACCGCTTTTTTTAGGCGTAGCGCGTCTAGTGCAGCATCTACTTGCGAGCCGTCCTCTAACGGCTCACGCGGCGCTGAGCTAGCGCTTGCACGACTGTTAGCAGACTGAGTGGCAGGAGCTTTGACCATGACCGTAGGCGGCGCATCAGCCCATACCGTAGGCGCTACCCCAAAACCCACCAAGCTGGTCGTCAGCGCGGTAAATAATGCTGAGCGTGTAAAGTGCGCGCACACGGCGTGAGGTCGAGCGCTGTTATCAGAACAGATAGCCGTACTGGCACTCGCGCTATGACTACTCACGCTATGAGTATAGGTATCCTGCGGCGTCAGCGATACGTTGTGCGTTAGAGTTGATGGCTGGTGCTTCATGATTGGTTCCTATCAGCTCACGCGGTACCGTATCAACAACGATGGCCATTGTTTAGCATTACCGGTGAATAAACTTATCGCAGTGGTCTGAATTATCACTATATTTGTCAATATAGCCATATAAATTTACAAATCATAACTTAGATAATTATGAAATCATAGCGTTGTACGCATGTATTTTTGGCAAAGCCTTGCTATTATACGGCTTAACAGCTACAAACCCTATGCTATATTTTTATAAGCTATTGATATTAATAACAATCAAAATCATCCGACTGTTTTATTTGACGGTTTTTTACTCAGCAACCGCGACCCATCGGTAGGAATTTTCATGGCAAATCAGTTTCAATTATTTAAGCATCGCCGTTTTAGCGCCATGTTTTTTACGCAGTTTTTGGGCGCCTTTAATGACAATATTTTTAAGCAAGCGCTGATATTGGTACTGACGTATACGGCGGCAAGCCAGCTGGGTATGGAAGTCAGTATCTTAAACAACTTGGCCGCCATGCTGTTTATTTTGCCCTATTTTTTATTTTCAGCATTGGCAGGCCAAATCGCTGATAAGTTTGAAAAATCCAAGCTGACGCAGTTTATTAAATTGCTTGAGCTGGTGATTATGGCGGTGGCAGCCGTGGGTTTTGTCTTTGAATGGTATGGTTTGCTGTTTGTGGCGCTGTTTTTGATGGGCACGCATTCGACGTTTTTTGGGCCGATCAAGTACGCTTATCTGCCACAAGCGATGAAAGAAAATGAGCTGGTCGGCGCTAATGGCTTGTTTCAGATGGGCACTTCACTGGCGATTTTACTGGGGATGATCGTCGCTGGGGTATTGACGCAGCTCTCCGCATCGCTTTATTGGATCAGTGCGACGGTGCTGTTGGTGGCTATGCTCGGCTATTTGGCCGCACGCTTTATCCCGCTGATGCCTGCAATGCAGCCGGCGCTGACAATCAACTGGAATATCTTTACCACCAGTTTGAGTACAGTACGCTATCTATACTCCTTGCCGTTTTTGTTTTTTGTCGTTCTTGGCAACAGCTGGTTTTGGTTTTATGGCGCGACGTTTTTGACGCAGACGCCAGAGTTTAGCAAGATCATCTTGCACGGCGATGAGTCGGTGGTGATTTTTTTATTAACGCTGTTTTCAGTTGGCGTATCGATCGGTTCGCTACTATGTAAATCACTGACCAAAAACCAAGTCAGCTTGCGGCTACTGCCGTTTGGTATCGCAGGTTTGAGTATTTTTGCTGTCGATTTATATTGGTCCTTATCTAGCCTAAATATGGCTGTCGCTGATGGCACACTGCTGGGTATTGGTGAGTTGGTTGGGATGAGTGGCACGTGGCGCGTCTTTGCCGACTTATTCTTTTTGGGGTTTAGTGGCGGCTTATACATCGTGCCACTGTATGCGTCGATGCAGGCATATGCGCCAAAAAGCCATCGTGCTCGTATCGTGGGTGCCAATAATATCTTTAATGCGATATTTATGGTCACCTCAGCGATTTTTTCGATTGTTATTTTAAACACCTTGGGTTTGACGCTACCGCAGTTGTTTTTGGTGACAGGCCTGCTAAATATCGTCTTTGGCGTGTTTTTGTATATCAAGCTGCATAAACATATCAAAGCGGCGGTCATCCAAACCCATGATGCGAGCGTTTTATAATACATTTCGCAGACGATATGTAGGCACGTGCATAATAAATAGTGGTGCTGATATTTTGGATTGTTTGCTATAGTAATGTTTGTTGTTTTTGATTATAAGTCATGAGGAGTGAATTATGGCCCCGCGTCCTTTATCCAAAGTCGACCAGTTGTTAGTTGGGGTCGATAAGGCGTTACGAGCTGTCGTCCCACATTCAAATCCTAGCACGCGCCCCTTACCGGTGAGTAGTGATGAGATTCCTGAGCTGAGCATCACCGAGGCACGTCATGTCGCAGGGCTGATGCGCATCAATCACACAGGCGAAGTATGCGCGCAAGGCCTGTATCACGGTCAAGCCTTTAGCGCAAAAGACGACGGTGTCAAACAAGCCATGCAGCAGTCTGCCGAAGAAGAAGTCGACCATCTGGTATGGTGTGAGACTCGGCTAGACGAGCTGGGTAGCCATGCCAGTATTTTTACGCCGCTGTGGTACGGCATGTCTTTTGGTCTGGGTGCAGTGGCAGGTGCTATCTCCAATGAGTTTAGCTTGGGGTTTGTCGCCGAGACAGAAGCGCAAGTCAGCGAGCATTTACAAGATCATATCACCCAGCTACCAGAGCAAGACCAGCGCTCAAAAGAGATATTGGCACAAATGGATATCGAAGAGCTGCATCACCGTGAGCTGGCGCTCGAAAATGGGGGTGCGGCGCTGTCACCTGCTGTACGCCAGACGATGCGCTGGATGGCCAACCGTATGAAGGCCACCGCTTACCACTTATAAAAGCTATCGTATTAACAATCCTACTACTGATAGCGCTCAGTTTAATTTGCTAGGGTATAAAAAATTTGTACGCTTTTGCCCTGAGATGTCCCAGGTATCTGGTATCTGGTATCTTCAGATGAGTAAATACTGCTCAGCAGCTACATTATAAAATCATACAACAACCGACCTATGAATACTAATAAACACTAACTTACTAATATTGACTTACTAATAAGGTATTTATTTTTATGAAAACCACTACATTATCGACCAGCGTATCTCCCAAGGCGCCAGCGCTGGCAACTTTGACAGCCGTTGCTGCCGCTTGCGCCATGATGCTCTCTGCGCCTGCTCATGCAGCCGAAGCACAAGCTGCGAGCAGCGCGACTGATGCCACTAACGCCGCCTCTGTACCGAGCGCCATCGACTCAAGCAAACGTGTCATTCGTCTGGCTCAGCCAAAGGCGGATAACGCGGCTAGCACAAACAATGCACCAGCCCCTCAAGCTACCGCGCCGCAAACCGTCACCGACGCGGCTAGCACAAACAATGCACCAGCCCCTCAAGCTACCGCGCCGCAAACCGTCACCGCCCCGCAGCCACCCACCGTACAAAACCGCCCGCCGATGAGTACGTTGCAGCCACAAGACGTCAGGCCACCAGCGACGCCTGAATTCACTGGTACCACACGTGTCTACGATCCAGGTCCGATGAATGCCACTGGCATCGACCTTCGTAGTGGTCAGCTGACCAACATCCCCACGCCGCAAGCACAACTGTCTGATGTCAGCTTTGTACCAACGGTACTGATTCCGCAGCAGACGGGCGATAATAATGACAAGCTTGATGTCAGCCTACTCGATGACTTTATCAAAGATGTCTCACCCAACGCTCGTCATTACCCACCCAACTTCCCCAACCGCTCACAGCGTCACTACACCCGCGAAAAAATCAAGGTGTTGGCAGAGTGGATTGAGCCTTACGCCAAAGAGCCAAACGCGTCTTATGATGTACTGATTCGAGCAGCGAAGCTCAATGGCATGGGCCGCAACCTAGACTTAGGCTCGGACTATACCATCCGCGGTGGGCAGTATGTAGATCGCGCCATCAAAATTCAGCCAGACAGCGGCGAAGCCAACTTCTTGTATGGCATGATGCTCTCAGAAGGTGGCGGGTTTAAAGAAGGTCAAAAGTACTTAGACCGTGCCGTCTCGTTGGGCTACACCGAAGCAGAGCAAAGCTTGGCACAATCAGACCTTCTTAGCGATCGCCGTGACAAAGCCTTGGAGCGTCTGCGTCGCCTCGAAAGTCAGAACCCCGACAACGACATTATTCCTCAGCAAATCAAACTTATCGAAGAAGGTAAGTTTTATATCTGGGATATTCCTGCCCCTGACATCAATGTCAAACCAAGCGTCTAATCTGCTGTACATCAGCCTGTTTGACCGATAGCCCCTATAGCGCCTTCATTTTCTCACTAAAAATGAAGGCGTTTTTTGTTGGATAATAAATAGTCTAATCACAAAAGTTACGCTACACTTATCTGCACGCCTGCCGGCACTCGTTCGCCTTTTTGACACTCGTTTTTGGGATTGACTTATGACACCGCTTAGCCTTATCAAACCGATGATGCACACCAACCAAAAAATGCGGTCGACGACCCTAGCAGTCTTGCTTGCCGCAGTAGCGCTACTGCCTGCCTGCAGCACGGTTTCTGTCAACAAACAAACCTCCGCAAAGACCATCACCGACCAGCGCGGCAATATCGTCACTGACAAAAAACTGAGTAGTGACACCGCCTCAGCGCTGCTATCTGCAGGGCTAAACGAGCAAGCCTGTATTCAGCAGTTTGATCTGTGCTTGACGCAGCTGACCGATAGCATACTAAATAAACACTACCGCCCTGCTTTAGCGATTTTTGCCGAGCTACACTATGCCAAAGCCCGTCAGTTGGCACGCTCGCAAGCTTGCCGCGACGCCTTGTCTCGTCCGCCGCTTGATCCCTACTATGCCAATGCGCCGCTAAGTGTAGAAGACGCCAAAGCCCAGCAACAAAACACCAGTCGCTGTCTCAATGATTATCAAGAGCGGCTATTTGATGCAGTAAAATCGAGCTACACCTATTTATTTTATGACGCGCTCGTACACGATTTTGAGGGAGCGGATAAGGCCAGCGGACAGTCGCAGCAACAAAACCGTATTCCCAATGATACGGATATTCAGACCCAAGACATATATAACGCGGCCAGCAACGATATCATCACTCAGCTGTACAAGTCCGCTGATGGCACGGACAAACTGATGGGCGAGGCACAGATAGAATACCTCCCCATCACCTCAGGCAAGCGTGATAGCAGCGAGCAAGCAGCCATCGCCAATTTATCACCGCTCACAGGCAAACCCACTGACCAAATCAAAGTGATGAAAATAGCCGTCGATGACTATCAGCTTGGCGTCTATCTGCCAAACGAAACCAGCTACTTACAAAATGCGCACAAGCAAGCCTCAGCACTTGCTGACCTAGTCTCCACTTACGAGCTGCGCCTCTCTGGCCTAAACTCTATCAGCAAACGTCCGGGGCTGGGCATCAGCCTAGTGGCATCGTTAGATGATCGTTATACCACAACGATTCGGCAACTATTGGCGTCGTCGTTGGCGGGGCGCTTGTCCTCTGAGCAAAACAGCGACAGCGTCAATGAGAATGAGAGCGACCCAAGCTCGCGTATCTATCCTACAGGCCATTTGTTATTGACCGGTCTTATCAAGCCCAGCGGCAATAGCGTTTTAGACACGCTGAGCAGCCGCACGCTCGATATCCATCTTTATAACCCGTATCAAACAGAGCATGTCAATATCTTGGGTGATAACCACCCCATCGCAGCCAATTTTTCAGCAGGCTATGGTCTTTGGTTGGCAGAAAACCAGCTGGATGGTGTCGGTTATCTTAATCTCATCACTCGCCAGCCTGAAGCCCGACTGCCCAAGCTGTTTATGCTCGAGCCCTATGACCCTGATAAGCGCGTGCTGATTATGCTGCACGGCCTCGCCTCTAGTCCTGCAACGTGGGTCAATTTGACCAACGATATCTTAAACGATGATAAGCTGCGTGATAACTATCAAGTCTGGCAGATATTTTATCCCACCAATCTACCGATTTTAGAAAACCGCTATCAAATTCAGCGCCTGATCAATAGCACTTATGCCCAAACCGACCCACAAGGACAGAACCGCGCCAGTAAAAATAGCGTGATTATCAGCCACAGCATGGGCGCTGTCATCGCCCGTATGATGCTATCAGACGACAATCTGGTCGACGATTTAGACAGCTTAGACGATCAAAACCTGCTCTCTAATAGCGAAAAGCGGCAAATTCGCGATGCTCTTAAAGCCTCATTTGGTGAGACCGAGCTCAAAGAGCGCTTTGAGCTCACAACCTTACCGCAAGTGGATACAGCGGTGTTTTTATCAGCACCGTTTCGCGGCACCGATTATGCAGACCGCTGGTTTACCCGTGCGCTACGCCGCATTGTGTATCTGCCCGTTGGGCTGGTCAAGACGGTCACAGACAATCTGGCGACCATTGCCACCCAAGGCGACTTGGCACAAAACCCACTTGGCGCTTTATACCTACAAAACGGTGCCAGCCAATTGAGTGACAAATCCTCATTTATCCAACTAACCAAAGATATCTCTATTAACGATCGTATTACCTATCACTCCATTATCGCTAATAACGATTCAGATATCACCAAAGGGCTGGCACAGATGCAGCCAGGCAATGCCAAAATCGACTTGTCACAAGCCATAAAAGACGAGAAAGACAGTACCGCCGACGCTGCTAACGATAAAGCATCAACACAGCCGCTGGTGGCCGCAGTCACCGTCGATAAAAACATCAGTCAAGCGTTGACTGAACGTCTATCAGACGGCATCGTACCTTATACCAGTGCGCACTTAGACGGTGCAGCTTCTGAGACCATTATAAATGGGGGTCATAGTATTCAGAGCAACCCCCAGACCATCTTGACGCTACGGCGGATCTTGCATAAGCAATTACAAGAATAACACTCAAGCCGTTGCCGCAGATAATGAGCAGCTGATTGTGCTGATTGTAAGGAAATGTAGAAGCGCTACAAACTGATAACATGTTGCAGATTTGTACCTCACTCGATGATAGACAGGCATAATAGCCGCCCTGATAGTAGTGAGAAACTTTATAACAACTAATTGTTTTTACTGTTATTTTAAAGAAATTGTCTGTTTTTTTAGCACAAATACTCGTGACTACTAGGTAGGCCATCAGGGTGCTGCATCGCTTGCGTGTGTACCGAGGGAGGCGCATAATATATTGAAAGCACATAACAGTCATGTATTAATTTATAAGGATGTAAATTACTTAATTCAGCTAAACAGTCGTTAGCTTAGCCACCATGTATCATTTAGGTCGCGCGCTAATCCATACTGAAACACAATCTGCCTATTGCCTATATATAAATAAAGACAGTATGCAGACTGTTATTTGAGCGTTTGAGGGAAGCCTGCGCTATTCAGCTAACAGATAAGGGTAACCGTTTATGTTCGCTACGTTTATGATTGACCAGCTCGATGCGCTGATGCTGGCGCGTATCCAATTCGCTTTTGTTATCTCATTTCATATTGTTTTCCCCGCCTTTTCTATTGGTCTGGCCAGCTGGCTTACGGTGCTTGAGTTCCGTTGGTTAAAGACCGGCGAGCCTATTTATGCTGAAGTCTATAAGCATTGGGTCAAAATATTTGCCGTGGTCTTTGGTATGGGGGTGGTCTCGGGCGTGGTGATGTCCTACCAGTTCGGTACCAACTGGGCGGTGTTTTCGGACAAGGCTGGTAACGTTTTAGGTCCCCTACTTGCCTATGAGGTATTGACCGCGTTTTTCTTAGAGGCGTCCTTTTTGGGGATTATGCTGTTTGGCTGGGGCCGCGTGAGTAAGCGGATGCACTTTGCTTCGACAGCCATCGTTGCCATCGGTACGCTAATTTCAGGATTTTGGATTTTGTCTGCCAACAGCTTTATGCAGACGCCGCAGGGCTTTATGCTGGGCGCGGATGGCATCTTATATCCTACCAACTGGTTTGAGATTATCTTTAACCCCTCCTTTCCTTACCGTTATGCCCATATGATGACGGCGGCGTTTTTGACCACCGCCTTTGTCGTTGGCGGCATCGGTGCTTACTACCTGCAATCTAAAAAGCACAAAGAGCACCGTCAGCATGGCCGTGTCATGTTAGGTATGGCGATGATTATGGCGATATTTGTCGCGCCAGCACAGGTGTTGATTGGTGATGAGCACGGTCTTAACACCTTAGAGCATCAGCCAGCCAAAGTCGCTGCTATGGAAGGCATCTGGGAAGATGAGCGCGGCGCGGCTCTGCGCTTGTTTGCGTTGCCTGATCAAGAAAACCAAACCAATAAGTACGAGGTAGCCATCCCTTATGTTTCAGGCTTGATTCTCACCCATTCGTTTGATGGTGAGGTTAAGGGTCTCAAAAACTGGGCACCTGAAGATCAGCCCCCTGTGGCTATTGTATTTTGGGCATTTCGTATTATGGTCGGTATTGGCACGCTGATGGTGTTGGCCGGCTTATTTAGTCTGTATAAATACTTTAAAAAACAACAGTATGACCCCCAAAGTGTCTGGTTTCACCGTGCTTGGATGATGATGACGCCGCTTGGTTTTATCGCACTGCTGGCTGGTTGGTTTGTCACCGAAACAGGACGTCAGCCATGGACGGTATATGGCGTGATACGTACAGCTGAGAGTATGTCACCCCTCGCCGCTCAGCAAGTCGCCACGACACTGATTGGTTTTATTGTGCTTTATGTGTTTGTCTTTGGCGCAGGGAGTTTTTATATCTTGCGACTGATCGCGCAGGGGCCAAAACCGTTTGAAGATCCCGCTGAGGACAACTTCTATGAGCACTCAGTCACAGAAAGTCAGGGACGGACACTAAGCGGTGATAGCAGTCCTGATCAAAGTACAAAAGAAAATATCGATACACCTGCTGATGATGTCGATGATGGAGGGTTACGCTAATGTTTAACTACGGTGATGTATTAGACTTACCTTTGATCTGGGGCGGCTTGATTGCCTTATCTGTCTTTATTTATGTGTTGCTTGATGGTTTTGATTTGGGCTGCGGGATTTTATTTCCTTTTGCAGGCTCAGACAAAAACCGTAGCCGCATGATGAACTCTATCGCGCCTTTTTGGGATGGCAACGAGACGTGGCTGGTACTGGGCGGTGGCGGTTTATTCGCAGCCTTCCCAGTCGCTTATGGCATTATCATGACAGGCTTGTATCTGCCGGTCATCTTTATGCTGTTTGGCCTGATCATGCGCGGCGTGGCGTTTGAGTTTCGTTTTAAAGCCTCTTCACGTCGTCACGTATGGGACAGTTTTTTCTTCATCGGCTCCGTGGTGGCGACTTTTTGCCAAGGGCTGATGTTGGGCGCGTTGATACAAGGGATTGAGGCAAGCAATCGTCTCTATACAGGCGGGCCTTTTGATTGGTTCACACCTTTTTCTATCATTTGCGGTATTGCCATGATTATCGGCTATGCGCTACTTGGCTCTACGTGGCTCATTATCAAAACCGAGCACACTTTACAAGTATGGGCACGCAAGGTTTCAGGCTGGATGCTATTGGCACTGATCATCGCAATGGTCGTCGTCACAGGCTTTATGTATTTTTCTGATATCAAGGCGCTTGAGGGCTGGTTTAGCTTCCCAGGCTTGCTATATTTGGCACCCATGCCGATTATCGCGCTTCTATTGTTCTTTTTGATGCGTAAAGATTTAAAGACGGAGCGTGAATACCGCCCATTTCTCTTGACGGTGGCGTTATTTTTGATGGGTTATATCGGGGTCTGTTTTGCCGTTTTCCCTTATATCGTCCCGTATGAAATGACGATTTATGAAGCAGCAGCAGCGGACACCTCGCTATCCTTTATGCTGATTGGGGCCGCTATCATGCTACCGATTATCTTAAGTTATACCGCTTTTGCCTACTATACTTTTAAGGGCAAGACAGATCATGAGCATATGTACTAGGCGTAGTATATGTGCTAAGTCAGCACAAGTAGCATGAGAAACAAGTAGCATGAGAAACAAGTAGCATGAGAAACAAGTAGTATGAGAAACAAGTAGTATGAGAAACAAGTAGTATGAGAAACAAGTAGCAAGTATGAGAAACAAGTAGTATGAGAAACAAGTAGTATGAGAAACAAGTAGCACCAGAAAAATGACAGCTAAAAAGTGACAGGCCACTGCAAAAGGTGGCGGTCACTACGCCCGCTCGTATGGCGTATCTATAAAAAGGTAGGAGACGAATATGAAAAAGCTCAGTAAAAAGCAATCACAATGGGCATGGTTTATTGGTCTATATATCGCGGGTTTTTTGGTGATTTTTACCATTGCCCAATTGATTAAGCTGGCTATGGGTGTCTAGCTCATAGTTGCCTAGCGTTGGGTAACCCACCCTTTATGGCTTATCGTGCCTTAGCAAACGAAAAAGCAGCGCCACAAATGGTCGCTGCTTTTTTATTGTCCTATAAACAGTGAGCGCTAAGCGCCTTGATGACTGGCGGCTCCTTTATCATCGATAAACTCATTGACTTGCGTCAGACGTTCAGGTGTGCCAACGTCTATCCAGTTATCTGCTATCACCTCGGCGGTGATTTGAAACTTCATCATCGCCTGCTTGAGCAGCGGTGCCAGTGCCGCTGGCTGACCTGAGGCCAACCCATCGACCAGTCTTGGCGACATCACGCTGATACCAGCAAAGGTATATTTGTCCGCATTATCAATCGGCTGCTCGCTGGCAAGACCATTGTTAATGGCGAAATCTCCGCCACTATTATGCTCTGGATTATCAATCAGCAATAGATGCGCGCGCTGGTCCGCCCCCAGCTTATAATCAATCAATTGCGAAAAATCGTAAGTCGTCCACACATCCGAGTTGACTAAAATAAACGGCTCATCTCGTAGTTTGGCTGCCTGCAGCGCCTGAAATATCCCTCCTGCCGTCTCCAGTGGCTCATCGCTTTCGACCGACCAATGCAGGGTCACGCCATATTGTGCCCCGTCACCCAACCTCTCTATCAGGGTATCGGCAAGCCATGAGGCGTTGATGGTGATGTCGGTAATACCAGCCGCTCGTAGTGCCTTGATATGCCAGACGATCAAAGGCTGTCCACCGACTTCAACGAGTGGTTTTGGTGTCTCAAGAGTCAGCGGCCGCAGACGCGTACCCTTGCCAGCTGCCAAAATCATTGCTTGGGTAATCGTTGCTTGGTTGGTCTCAGACATGTGCGCTCCGTGTTTTTGTTATTGCTTTTTTAATACTGCTAAATACTGCCTAGGGTGTGCCTTCAATTCACTCGATAATTATCTAAATGGGCTAAAAATGGCCTAAATATATTGCTGCACAAACTGACGCTGATACGCTGGCAATATGTGCTCTCTTAGATAGTCATTAAAAGGTGCCACCGCTTGCTGCATCTGCAGGCTGCCATGCGCCTCCAACCATTCTAGCTCAACCATAAAATCGCGCATCACTTTCGGAATATCGGCCAAATAGCGGTCTTTGCCATCGCGCTGCGATAGGCGGACAAAGATTCCCAGCACCTTTAGATGGCGCTGGACACCCATGACATTCATATCGTTTTCAAACTGCGCGATATCGGCAGCTGTGCTCACACCTGCTTGCTTTTGTAATTGCCAAAAATCACGTGTCCATGCAGATATCTGCGGCTCAGACCACTCCACATAAGCATCTCGCAGCAGCGATACCAAATCATAAGTATAAGCGCCAATCACCGCATCTTGAAAATCAATCACCCCCAAGCGTGAGTGATCGGCTTGATCTTGCATCAAGTTACGGCTGTGATAATCGCGATGGACGACGACTGCTGGCTGCTGCAAAATCTCTTGTATCAATACCGCTTTTAGGGCCCGCCACAGCTTTGGATCAACTGCCACGCCGATATATGGCATAAACCATTCACTAAACAAATCCATCTCTCGGTCTAGCAGTGCACTGTCATAATCAGGCAGCTGATGCTCAGATTTTGCTTGTTCAACAGAGAGTGTTTGTAATGCGACCAACGTCTGCATGGCCAGCTGATACTGGCGATCGACTTGCTCGGGTGTGGCTTTAACCAGCAAATGAGCAAACTCTACCGTACCAAAGTCTTGTAACACCAAAAAGCCTTTTGCCACATCCTGCGCGATCAGCGTTGGTACATTGATCACAGGTGCCATCAATTTGGCGACATTGATAAACTGACGCATAGCGTCTTGCTCATCAGCCGAATCCATGACAATATAACGTGCCGCTTGCGATTGAGGCTCTGTTGTCAGCTGCAGGCGATGATACTGACGCGCGCTGGCATCTCCTGGCAGACTCTGTAAATCAAAGGTCTGCTCTGTAAAGACTGTTTGTAGCCAGTCGTGCAATTGCTGCTGGCGGCTGTTGGGTAGCGGCTGGGTCATAGGGCTCTCTAAAATCGTATTATCAGGTATAAAAAAGTAAATGTCGGTGATCAACAACTAAAGTAGTGATAAGTCTGGCAAAACCTTGCTAAAATAGTGACGCCTATCTTGGTCATCATCGCTTTTATCGGTAGATAAGCGCGTGTGTGGCGCGATGGCTATTACTGAGCATAAATGCAGCAGCCTGTGCTCATCTTATAATTTTTGGTAAATAGTGTAGCTGATTTGGTTTTTTTTGACTATGATTAGTCGTCATTATATGTAAAACCGCCTGACTGTTGGCACCATTTAGCATAATAAGGTCAATCTGTCGGCGCTGATGTATAACAGTATCTAAAAGATACAGCTACTCAATTACGTATCGCAATCTAACCGGCTCTGCAATCATAGGTGTGCCCTTGCTATATTCTTCGCTCTACCAAAGCATTCGTTTGATCTTATTTGGCGCGTTAGGTTTATCGAGCCTTGCGGTCAATGCCACACTCAGCGAGGCAGAACCACAGACACAAACGACCAAGCCCCTGTCTGCAGATAGCGCGCACCGTCCTGCTTATCTGGCAGCAAATCAGTCTGCCAGTCGTGTGGCAAAAGACACCCACCATGCTTTTGACCAAGATATCCTTTATCCTCAAAGCACCGTGCCACCCAGCGCAAAAAATCCAACTGTAAACCATACCCATGCAAACAATGCCCGTGCATCGAGTGATAGCGACAGTACGCCAAGCCCGTCACTTGGGACAACAGCGATCAATAACCACGGCAATAGCAATGACGACAGTAGCGTCTCAGGCTCTGTCTTGCCGCCAGCATTTGTGCCAGCCCCTGCAATACCCGACACGCTCGATGCGCAGTATGGCGGCGACACTTTTTTTGATGAGCCTACCGGCACCAACAATACCGACAATGCCTCCATGCAAACGCCTGAGCAAGCGGTCAGCACTCTAGATATCGATACCACAGCCACTAGAGATCATCATGTCAATCCTGAGGTTGATACCAGTAACAGTATCCACAACAACGCTGGCGCTGATACCCATAACGATAATAATGGTACTGATATCACTAACAGCGACGAGAGTATTCAAGACAGCCTCAAACGGTTGGCTGAGTTTTATGAGCTTACACCTGAGACTGAGGCAGCGGCACCAAACACCAATAGCAGCATGAGTCTGCCAGACGATGGGACAAATGCGCTACCAGAGGCGCTCATGCCGAGTGCACAAACCATTCCAAAGGTTGGTCGCAATCTAGAGCTGCTACCTAGAGCAATCGATAGTGCCCAGCGCTGTGAGGGTCAATGGGTCTATCCTAAACGCAACCCCAATTATCAGCGGGCAGTCAATGAAGCAGGCGGCATCAATGGACAAACCGCACCGAATGTCAGTGAGATACCAAACCAGCAAGCGCCGCTATTTTCAGAGTCAGACTACGGCTATTATGACAACGTCGACTATGCTGAGCTATCAGGCAATGTCATTATCAACCAAGGCAGCCAGCATATCGAAGCTGACAAAGTATTGCTGGATTTGGGCAGCGGTGTGGCGGCAGCGCAAGGCAAAGTCATGTTTACGGACAAGGCAACTGGCAGGCGAGCAGCGCAGCGCAAGGCAAACCAAACCCAAGTCAATTTGACAGACAAAGCGACGCAAGGCGGCCTCATCGGGGTGGCCGATAGCCTCAATTACAACACCGAAACAGGCCAATCCACTGCCAAAGACGTGGCGTTTGCCAGTGTCGAATTACAAGCTCATGGCTATGCCAAGCAGCTAAACAGACCCAATGAGACGCAGTATGAGCTCGATGAGGTGATGTTTAGCACCTGTCCACCGACCAATCGCAAATGGCAATTTGACGCTAAAAACATCGATTTAGATACCAATACCGGTCGCGGCGAGGCGTATAACACGACTTTTCGTGTCGCCGATGTGCCCGTATTTTACTTGCCTTATTTTAACTTCCCGATCGACAGTCGGCGTAGCAGCGGGTTTTTGTTACCCAGCGCCAGTGTCAGTAGTGAAAACGGCTTAGAAGTTGATGTGCCTTATTATTTTAACTTAGCGCCCAACTATGATGCCACGCTCAACACGCACATCTATACCGATCGCAATCCTATGCTATCAGGTGAGTTTCGTTATTTGACCGAAAACTACGGCGAAGGTATCTTTAATGGCTCTTATTTGCCAAGCGATCGAGAGTATGGTGATGAAGATCGCAGTAGCTTTTTTTATGATCATGCATGGTCTTCTAAGAGCATTCCGCGGTTGAGTGGCGATGCCAAATACAGCTACGTGTCAGACTCAGATTATCTCGATGATTTTGATACCCTCGGCTTATCTGATAGTACAGTAAACTTACCAAGACGGGCGCGCCTAAACTACTATAACGACTATGTCAGTGGCGAGCTAAAAGTTGAGACTTTTCAGACGCTCGATGCGTTCAATGGTGATGGCGAGGCGTTGCAAGATAAGGACAAGCCATACTCACGCTTACCTCAGCTAAGCGTAAACTATCGCCTGCCCACTGCTAATAATTTTGATATAACTGGTGTCCATGACTCCGCTTATTTCAAAAAATCCATCGATGATGGCTCAGAAAACGAAAAAAGTGGCACACGTCTTTATAATAAAATCAGCGCCGTCTACCCTATCGAAAGCTCATGGGGCTATGTCAAGCCCAAGCTCAGCCTCCAGCACCTGTATACGTCTTATGACGAAGACAGCTTGGCAGACAATCAGCTGAGTAAAGAAGATGGTAGCCAGTCAGTCTTTGTACCGCAGGCCAGTATCGACGCTGGACTGAACTTCTATCAAGCAGGCTCACCATTTGGCGCGTTTGATGAGACCATGGGCGGTTACCGTTTGCTCAGCCCACGCTTAAAGTACACCTACTCGCCATACAAAGATCAAAACGACATCCCAAACTTCAACACCCGTATTGCCTCTATCAACTATGAACAGTTATTTTCTGACAGTTGGTTTTTAGGTCACGATCGTCTGCAAGATTTGCACGCCATCACGCCAGGTATAAATTATCGTTACATCGATGCAACGGGTGTGACACGTTTTGATGGTAGCATTGCAGAGCAGTTTTATATCGACAATGGACGCGTAACCTTAGAGAATGAGCAGCCAGTCTTTACCTCTTCGTCTTCTGGGATGGTGTGGAATACCAGTACGCAGCCTTATAACAACTTTTGGGTCGATGTCAGCGGTGCTTTGACCAATGACTATGACCTAAACTATGTGACCACTGAGCTTCGTTATCAGCCGTCGGACAATAGTTTGTTTAACGTCGGGTTTGTCAAGCGTCAACGTGACGAAAACACCGATCAACTGCCATTGTCTGCCTTTACCGCCTCCGCCATTTTTCCTATCAACAACAATTGGCGAGTATTGGCACAGGGTCAATACGATTATAACCGTGATAAAATGCTCGACTCTTTAGTCGGTGTCGATTACGAAGACTGCTGTTTTGGTTTTGCAGTTTATGGTCGTCGTTACTATAATGACCTCAATGTAAAGGACGAACCAACCCAAGCGGTGATGGCTGAGATTAGACTAAATGGTTTGGGCAGTGGTAGCAGCCGTTTGACCCGCCTGCTCTCTGACAAAATCTTAGGTTTTGAGCCTGTACAAAACGCTTGGAAAGACTAAGACATGATAGGTACTATGTGACGCAGCAATGATACTGTAGGGCTATAGTACCGATATTTATAACCCTGTATTTTTAGGCTTTTAGGGACAACCCTGTCTATTATTTGATTATTAAGTGTATTGGGTAGAGTTAACCGACTACCATCCGATGCGATGACATTGATGAGGAGCATCATGAGATTTTTTTCTGTACGTCAGACCAGCCGCGCGGTACTGCTATCTACGGGTGCCAGCCTTGCGCTCATTTTGAGTGCTCAAGCGGCAACCGTCAAGCCTGCGAGCGTCCAAGCTGCTGACCCAACCAGCACCAGTCGTTTAACACCAGCAAACAGTACCGACGGCATCATCGCTTTGGTCAATGAAAACGCTATCTTAAAAAGCGAGTTGGTTGAGGCCATTCAGCAAACTCAGGCGCGCGCCCAAGCCGCGGGCGAGCCGATAGCCAACTCAGCACAGCTACAGTCTGAAGTACTAAACGCCCTTATCTTGCGTGAGTTACAACTATCGATGGTCAAACGCATCGGCCTGACGCCCGATGACGCGGCTATCAATCAGCGTCTTGGCCAAATCGCACAGGCTGAAGGCTTAGATAGTATCGCAGCCTTGCAACAGCGCCTAGATGCCGCCCAACCTGGTAGCTATGCTGCTCTGCGCGCGCAACTGATCGAAGACGCCGCTATTCAGGCACTGCAGCAGCGCCAAATCAGTAGCCGCGTACGCATCAGTGAGCAAGACATCGATGCGTTTTTGGCCTCACCTGAAGCCAAACGTCTAAACCAAAGTGAGTACCAAACCATTCATGTGCGCGTGCCTTATATGGACGATTATAGCCGTCTATCCGAGGTGCAGCGCGAAGAAGCACTAAAAGTCGCTCAAGCCCTACGTACGCGCCTGCTTACGCCAAATGTCGATGTCACAGAGGCCATCGCCGCCAGTCAAGGCAGCTACCCTATCCCGCTGCAAGGTGGCGATATGGGCTTCCATAAAGCAGCATCTCTACCGACAGAACTATCTAGCGAGATTACCAAACTCGATGTAGGCGCCGTCAGTGCACCGCTCATCACACCAGAGGGTATCGATATCATTAAACTGGCTGACAAAAAAGCCAGTGACACCATGCTGGTACCGCAGTGGCATACTCGTCATATCCTCGTCAAAGTCGATGAGCTGCAGACAGACGCCCTCGCCGAACAAAAAATCAATGACCTATATGAGCAGCTACGCGGTGGTGCTGACTTTGCAAGCTTAGCCTCGACCTACTCAGATGATCCAGGCTCTGCCGGACGCGGCGGCGATTTGGACTGGGTTAGTGAAGGCGATATGATAGGCCCATTTGAAGCCATGATGAAAAACACCACCGTGGGCGACTACTCTGCTCCTTTTAAAACGCAGTTTGGCTGGCATATCCTGCAAGTCGAAGGCAAGCGTCAGCAAGACGTCAGCGACGAATATCGCCGCAATATGGCACGTCAAGCCCTGTATCAACGCCTAGCGCCGCAAGCAAAAGAAGACTGGCTCCAAGAGCTACGCGCGGGCGCTTATATCCAAGTGCTTGGCTAAGTGGCTATCGGTATATAGTGAGTTCAGTATAAAAACGATACAGTGGGACTGGGATAAATTTTACGCAGCCTCTGTCGGCGCAGGCAAAGCACGCAAGGAAAATTTATACCAGTTCCACGTTGATATATAATGTATCTGTTTTATTTAGAATCGACTATATAAACATAAGCTGTCGTATAAACATCGACAAAAACACCACTGTCAAAAAAAAAGGGTATATGCCAGCGCTTGTACCCTTTTTTGTTGCTTAGTAGGCGGCAGATTATCGTAAGAAACACACCTAACGCTTGTATTTCTATTATCAATTCAATCGATTACAAACACGATTATAAAAACCTAACCAGCATATAAATCCCCATAGCGACCATCATGATGTTTTCGGTCAACGACACAAAACCAAGCGGTACATTTGAGTTACCGCCCACGCAAGCACATTTAAGCTCACGCTTGTCTATATACACTGCTTTGAACACCGAGACGCCATTGATACCGCCGATAACTATCGCAACGACAGCCGCTATGATACTCAGCCATGCCACACCTGCGAGCATGGCAATACCGACAAAAGCCTCGGCGAAAGGATAAACATACGCATAGCGTACAACTTTGCGTGCTAATAAATCATAGCCCAAAAACTGATTGGTAAAGCTTTCTAAATCTTGTAGCTTTTGAATGGCAAGCACAATCATCGATAAGGCGATAAACCAAATAAGCGTTTGTATCGTCAATAGCGTATCGCTCATGCCCCAAGTCAGCGAAAGGCTGGCCAGCGCGGTGGTAGCAAATATGGCAATCACCGGCGTGTAGCTAAAGCCCTCCTTTTGAGCAACCTTTTTACCAAAGTAGGCTTGCAGGTCATCATAGCCACCTACGCGCTCGCCATTAATAAGTATTTGCGGGGTGGTAGTGACATTGAATTTGTCTTTGACCGCTTGCGTCTCAGCATCATTGTTTAAAGGTTTGTCCTCAATCTCATAGCCTTTACGCTGCAATAAATCGAGCGCCTTTAATCCAAAGGGGCAAACGTGATCGGCTTTTACCAGACGGTAGACGGTTGCTGTTTTCATGCTCAATACTCCCTTCACTTTATTCTCACCGATAGCTCAGTGTGCAAACGTTGTAGTCAGTACGAATATGGACACATTAGCGGTCAAACCCGCCGCCTTTGCTCGGCTACTCTAGCTCTTTTATCAGCTGCTGCATCTCACCGATTTCGCGCTTTTGAGCTTTGATGATGTCATCTGCCAATTGACGAACACGCGGGTCATCGATATCGGCACGCTCACTGGTCAAAATAGCGATTGAATGGTGCGGTATCATCGCTTGCATCCAATCGACTTGATCGACGGTTTGTTGTGAGCGCACGCCCCAAAGACCAAAGGCAAATAGCACGACACTTAAGCCATAAATCATCAAATTGACTTTGGTTTTTTTGTACATATTACCCATAAAAGCAAGCATGATAACGGCCATCATCGCACCCATATATAGCGCCATATAAGCACGGGTCTCACTAAAATAGACGTGATCCCATTTATACGTATTAAAGTACATCATGATGTACATGACGATGGTCGAGGTAAGTATCATCAAAAAAAACTTCAGATACGGGTTCATTTGCGATTTATTATTATTCATATCCATGTGATTATCTCCATAAATGACACCTATATGGATAAATGCCAGTAATGATCGTTATATTAATCTTAAGGCAGTTAGTAAGCACGTCTTTACAAAACTGATAGACTAAGACTGAAGTACGAGTCTAAATCAAAACCAAAATTTTACCCCTGCCGTGACGCTACTGGTATCAACATCTTCGTTGTTTTGGCGACGTAAGTTTCTTGCATCTGATAATGCTGTCTCGTAGCTAAAACCCACATAAGGGGACAGCTGACGACTGAGCATCTCATAGGTGAGCCGAACTTCAGCTTCTAACTCATTAAAGCCTTTGGTAATGTTATTGTCAGTATCATCCTTGCTAAATACCGTTAACCCAGCTTCAGGTATGACCACCCAATGCTGATCCAAGCGCCATTCATACTCTGCACCAAGATCAAGCTGGACTTGACCGTCGGTATAAATATAGGCTCTAGCATCCGTCTCAATAAAGTAAGGCGCAGTGCCGACGATACCCGCCATTAGCGCCGCTTTGTCATTTTCAGTATTATAAGCGATGCCCGCTTCGCCATTCCAAAAGACACCAAGCGGTTGCCAATAAGCCAGCGAGCTTAGGCTATCGATGGCTTTATCGTCTTTGGTCTTGGCGCTACCCTCGGTACGCAACCTTACCCGATGACTATCGTCACCATGCCAGCCTTCGATCTCAAAGTTGACGACATCCTCTTCAAACTGATAGCCCAAATTATCTACCGATATACCCCAAGTCGGCAAACTACCCATCATCACCGGCTTACCATGCTCGCCATAGCCTATGCCATTGGAGTAATCAGGGCTACGCGCATCAGCAGCCGGCTCGCCACCTTGCATACCTGACATATCCATACTGTTGTGATCCATACCTGACATGTCCATATCACCATGATCCATATCCGCCATATCATCTGTCATATCCATACCGCTATGGTTCATATTCGACATGTCCATACTGCTGTGCTCCATATCTGACATGTTCATTTCGGCTGATACTAAGGGTGACGCTAGCAATGCGAATGATGACACGCCAATGAATGGCAGACTTTTTTTAATTGTTTTCATAACAAACTCACATTCCACAATTCATTAAACGACAGCAACTTCTCTAAACATACCTGCTTCCATGTGATAAAGCAGATGGCAATGCCAAGCCCAGCGTCCTGCCTCGCCCGTCACATCAAAGCTCACCTTTTGCGCAGGATGCACTAAGATAGTATGCTTGCGTACTTGAAAGTCGCCATTAGGCGCGCGCAAATCACTCCACATACCGTGCAGATGCATCGGGTGACTCATCATGGTGTCATTGACTAAGGTAATACGCACGCGCTCACCCGGCCTAATATTGACAGGCGGCGCATCCTTAAACATGATGCCATCGAGCGCCCAGATATAGCGCTCCATGTTGCCTGTTAGATGAATCTCAATCTCACGCGTAGGTGTGCGCTGCTCACTCATTATCTCATTGCCGACAGAACGCAGCTGGCTATACGTCAGCACCTCTCTATCGATGTTACGCAGATTAATCCCAGGATCATCGAGATTCATGCGCGCACTATCGACGCGCATATCGGTCTTAAAATCATACTCGGTCTTGGCATGGTGCGCGTCATAACCCTTGTCACCCATCGCCCCCATCATATCGGCCATCGTCAGCCACTCAATGCTGTCCATCTTAGGCGTGGCAGCGCGCCCGCCTTTTTTAGTGGCTAATGTTGCGGTCACATAATCGGTGCGATCGATGTTTTGCGCAAAGATAGTATGGGCTTCATTAGTTGGCGTGACGATGACATCGTAAGTCTCAGCAACGCCAATACGAAAATCATCGACTTCTACTGCCGCGACATCATTGCCATCCGTACCGACGACTTTTATCTTAAGACCGGGTATGCGCACATCAAATATCGTCTGCGCAGAAGCATTGATAAAGCGTAGCTTGACCGGCTGTCCTGCTTTGACAAGCTGCGCCCAATTAGCGACAGTGGTTTTACCATTGATCAGATAAGTAAAGGTTTTCTCACCCGATAAATCACTAAAATCAGTCGGCATCATACGCATCTGATTCCACATCTTGCGCTTATCAAAGGCCGCCTCTAAATCGGTGGCAGCGATATCCGAGAGGAGCTTTTTAAAATCGGGTAGATGATAATTATCAAAGTCAGCGCGCTGCTTGAGTAGTTTGAGTAACGTATGCGGATCGCGATGCGTCCAATCACTGAGCAAAATCACATGATCTTCTGCCACCGGATAGCGCTCCGCTCCTTTTGGCTCGATGACGATCGCGCCGCGCATACCCGTTTGCTCCTGAAAGCCTGTATGCGAGTGATACCAATAAGTCCCTGATTGTTTGAGTTTGAACTTATAAGTAAAGGTACTATTGGCAGGGATGCCATCGAAGCTAATACCCGGCACACCGTCCATCTCAAAAGGTACGAGCAGACCATGCCAATGAATAGAAGTCGGCTCACCCATCTGATTGTGCACGCGGATGATGACTGTATCGCCCTCTTGCATCTTCAGCGTTGGCGCCGGTAAGGAATCATTAATCAGCGTCGCTATACTCGACTTACCATTGACGATAACAGACTTTTTGCTGATATACAGATCGAACTCATCACCCGACAAGATAGGCACTTGATGATCGGGTCTATCGCTATTAATGACCGCCTTGCTTTGCGAGCCTGCAAGCGCACTATTTGCCATCGTTGGCAGGCTAGATAACATGGACGCCCCTACCAAGGCAGACGATCCTGTCAAAAAATGACGACGGTTGAGCGTATTTTTATTATTCATAAGATGACTCGTAATAAGGAATTAATAAAATACAATATGACGACGGTTGAGCGTATTTTTATTATTCATAAGATGACTCGTAATAAGGAATTAATAAATACTAAAATCTCTAAAAACGCTTCAAACTATAGTTGCTGCTGCGGCGACTCAATTTGTGCATAAACCGTGCTGCTACCGTCTTTGTTAATTTGCATGATTCGATACGGATCAAATCTGTTTTGATACTCCATACCTGGACTGCCCATAGGCATACCCGGCACCGCAAGACCAATCGCCTCGCTTGGCGGATTTTTTAGGAACTGTGCCATGTACTTGGCTGGTACATGACCTTCAAACACATAACCATCACTCGTCACTGTAGTATGGCAAGAGCGCATATTATTAGGTACACCGTAGCGCTGTTTAAATACCGCTAAGTCGGTGACGTCTTGACCATCTGCCGTCATACCATGATCCTCGGCATGACCGATCCATTCTTTACAGCAGCCACAATTGGCATCTTTGTAGACGGTGGCCGAGACGTTTTGTAAAATGGTGGATGACGGCTGCAGGTCTGATGCCTTTGTGTTTGACGCTGGGCTTATAGCCTCTACTGGTACTTGTGTGCTCGCCGTCGTTTGCTTATCAGCTGCATCGACATCTGGCTGACTACAAGCCATCAGCCCAACGCTCGCCGTCAATAAAACAACGCCACCCAACCACTTATGGTCTGTATTAAACCTCATGTTTTTATCCTTTTTTATCCTTTTTTATCCTATTGCCTTGTATCAGATAATACTGTAAAGCGGGCGGCCTTTTACTAAGTCAACAGCCGTTATAAAGGCAGCGGCCGCCGATGCCGTTCATAGCCTATATACTAGCGACCCCATTCTGACCGGCAGATGACATGCAGATGACAATCCTGTCATCTTTGCCACCCTCGATGTTCATAGCAGACAGAATCCTTTAGTATGGCCTTATGCTATGAACCTAATCTGCGAGGTGGGATGATGAAGGTATTATTGGTAGAAGACGAGATCAAACTTGGTGAGTATATAAAAAAAGGACTGACAGAATCGGGGTTTGTCGTTGAGCATCATACGACGGGTCTAGATGGCTATCATGCACTCATGACCGATGAGTATAGCGTGGTGCTGATGGATGTCATGTTGCCTGATATCAGCGGTTTTGAGCTGATACGCAATTATCGCGCTGCCGGCAAGCAGACGCCTGTGCTGTTTTTGACCGCAAAAGACGAGTTAAGCGATAGAGTCAAAGGCATCGAGATCGGCGGCGATGATTATTTGACCAAACCTTTTGCCTTTGCCGAGCTGATCGTGCGTATAAAAAGCCTCTTGCGCCGCGCCAATCAAGCAGACTATAACAGCACGATATTACAGATAGCAGACCTACAGATTGATATCGCCAAGCGCACTGTGCATAGAGGCGATACAGCCATTAAGCTGACGGCCAAAGAGTTTGCTTTGTTGCAGTTTTTATTAGAGCGCCGAGGTGAGGTGCTCCCGCGCTCTGTCATCGCCTCACAAGTATGGGACATGAATTTTGATAGTGATACCAATGTCATCGATGTGGCCATCAGACGCCTACGGCTCAAAATCGATGATGACTATGAGACCAAGCTGATTCACACCGTGCGCGGCATGGGATATCGCTTAGATGCGACAGATACTACCATAGCAGAGACGGATAACGCGCGATGAAATACCGCTTTGATAATCGGCGCTTACCACTATTATGGCGTACGATTTTTTTATTGACGATCGTTGTCGTCATCTCCCAAATCGTTATTTATATTTGGGTACAACGCTCGGTCAGCGGCCACTTTGAGCAAATGGACTCAGAGATCATCACACATGCTGCCTTTAATTTGCGCAAACGTGCCGATTATTTCAATGAACGCACGACGGCGACTTTGCCATTGTCCTCTACGCCTTCAGCGCCACTTTATCCTGATGACCTGCACGCCTCATGGTCAGACTATAATCTAAAAATCCTAGTGATTGACAGACAAGGGCATCGACTGTCCAGTGCGCCAAGTGGCTTTAGCCATGAGCTGCCCGCGGACTTTGACCTTTGGTCATTATGGCAAACGCATCACGAGCAGCAATTTGTCACCAAAATCAACGACCGAAACTACCGCGCAGTGCTCATCAAAGACGAGCAGATCCTCGCCTTGATTGCCTTACCAATCGATGTCCATCATCAGTACCTTTTACAGTTCAATCGTCAGCTAAGCCTGATTTTACTTGCGATTACGTTGTTACTGGTTTCTGTTGCGGCCCTAAGTGTCTATTGGGGATTTGCGCCTTTATCCACCATTGTACAAAAGATGCAAGGCATCAATCCAGAGCGCTTGGATGAAAGAGTGAGCGTCAGTGACATGCCGCGCGAGCTACGGCCTTTGGCCGAGTCTTACAACCTCATGATGAGTAAACTTGAGGGTAATTTTGCTTCATTACTGCGGTTTTCGGACAATATCGCCCACGAGCTGCGCACACCGCTGGCCACCCTTGGCACACAGACCCAAGTCATGCTGAGTAAGACCCGAGATACGGAAGAATACATCGAGCAGCTACACCATCAGCACGACACACTCCAGCAGCTATCAAGTCTCATCAATAATATGCTGCTGCTTGCCAAAACCCAAAAAGGGCTAAATGACTCACAGCTTGCGCCAGTAAATACTGAGGAGTTGATCATAAAACTACTGGATTATTTTGAGTTGATAGCCGAAGACCGCCACTTACTCTTTAAAAAAACAGGCAGTTTTGAGGTGGTATTGGGCGATGAAGGTCTGCTACAAAGACTGTTTGCCAACCTTATGTCAAACGCCATACATTACGCCGCCAGTGACAGCGTCATTAGCGTCGACGCTGCCATCGAAGACCCATCGGAGCTGCAACCTACCAAACCCTCTAACATCAGTATAGCTCATCGGTCAGCGCTCATCATTACCATTACCAATCGCATGGCGCAGCCTATCAGTCAAGCAGAAGCAGACAAGCTGTTCGAGCGCTTTCATCGTCATCATACCACTACCAACATGCATGCTGGATCAGGGCTGGGGCTATCTATCGTACAAGCCATCGCCCAAGCCCATGACGGTACTGTCAGCATTCGCATCAGAGATCATGAGTACTTTGCCGTGAGTGTTAAGCTGTATCTGGCACAAGTATAGTGGAGTCCAAACACATCAGCTATGGATACTTGTCTTTTACCAACAGATTTTGCAGACACAAAAAAACCTCAAACAATCTAATGTTTGAGGCGAAACTTGCTTAAACTTAATCGT
>NZ_JAPEHS010000049.1:0-18697 GCF_028823565.1 Psychrobacter sp. A3 | reverse complement strand
AACAATAAGGACTGTTAATAACAATAAGGACTGTTAATAACAATAAGGACTGTTAATTATGTACACTTTCTTAGCCTTAGCGCCAATTCTCGTTGTATTCATACTACTCATAGTTATGCGCCTGCCAGCTAAGATATCTATGAGTATTGCCTATTTGGTGACAGCTCTGCTAGCCTTTTTCATTTGGCACGCTAGTGGTGCTCAGGTAGCGGCTGCTACTGTTAATGGGATTATTGTGGCACTTACTATTTTATTCATTGTATTCGCAGCTATTTTACTGCTGAATACGCTGAAAGAAAGCGGCGCTCTTGTGGCCATACGTAAGGGCTTTATGGATATTTCACCTGATAGGCGCGTCCAAGCGATCATTGTGGCATGGTTGTTCTGCTCTTTAGTAGAAGGTTCATCAGGATTCGGAACACCATCTGCAGTGGGTGCTCCGCTGTTGTTGGCTTTAGGCTTTCCAGCGATGGCATCGGTCATGGTTATTCTTATCATTCAATCTACACCCGTATCATTCGGTGCAGTTGGTACGCCTCTACTACTTGGCGTTTGGTCTGGTATTACTGATAAACAAGATTTAGCACAGTCCATTGCCCCTACTACTGCCGAAAATTATTTATTACAGATTACAGCTAACGTAGGCCTTGTACATGCGCTTATTGGGTTTTTGATACCTTTAATTTTAAGTGCTTTTTTGACAAGGTTCTTTGGTGAAAAACGCTCCTTCATAGAAGGGCTTAAAGTATGGCCATTTGCCATTTTTGCAGGTCTTTGCTTTACTATTCCTTATTTTTTGGTTGCTAAATTTCTAGGGCCTGAGTTCCCTTCACTCATTGGCGGTTTCATTGGGTTGTTAATTGTACTTCCCGCTGCTAAGCGTGGTTTTTTGATGCCTAAAGATACTTTTGATTTTGCCCCTCGCGCAAAATGGGACAAAGACTGGCTGGGTACTTTAGACGAGGTAAAATATGATGATTCAGCAACCCCAAAGTTCTCTTTAATTCGTGCATTTTCGCCCTATTTCATTGTGATTGCCTTATTGGTCATAACTCGAGTGATTGCACCACTCAAAGCTTTTCTGGTAGGGGATTTAACAACCATTAGCCTTACTAATCTTTTTGGTACAACAATCTCTAGTAAGATACAGCTCGCCTATTCTCCTGGTAGCATTCTAATTATTACTTCTTTATTATGTATTTTACTGTTCAAAATGAATAGCCAAGCGGTAAAGCGCAGTTGGAGTAACTCGGCAAAGACCATGGTTGCTGCCGCACCAGCTTTGCTATTCTCGGTGCCTATGGTACAAGTATTCATTAATTCAGGCTCAGCCGCTGAAGTCGCTACTGGGCTACCGGCTATGCCAATATTACTGGCTGAAAGTGCTGCCAATGCTTTTCAAAATGCGTGGCCGCTAGTGTCTCCATGGATTGGGGCAATGGGTGCTTTCATCGCCGGTTCAAATACTATTAGCAATATGATGTTTTCATATTTTCAATGGTCAACAGCCAATCAGATCGGACTCAATAGCGACCTTGCAGCACAAGTAATAGCCTTGCAAGCTGTGGGTGGTGCGGCTGGTAACATGATTTCGGTGCATAATGTGGTAGCTGCTTGCGCAGTAGTCGGCTTGGTGGATAAAGAAGGCTATGTGATTCGCAAAACACTGCTAGCGATGATTTATTATGTCGTGCAAGCAGGTTTGATCGGTATGGCTATCATCTTCGGTAAAATATGGTGGTGGGCTTTAGCCGTTCTCTGGCCCATAACATTCTTTGGACTGATGTCTTTTTTTGGCAAGTTTTCCCGTAGAAAACTGAATGGACGATAATCAGGCAAGCTGACGCTATTAAACTAGATCTAGTAGCGTTAGGTTAAGGTTGCCTTCTAGTTAAAACATAACAGCAATAAGAGATAAACCTATGAAAGACTTAACTAAAATCACCGAAATCGAAGATCTGCGCCGCGTTGCTGAGCGTAAAGTGCCGCGTATGTTTTATGATTATGTCGATTCAGGCTCGTGGACGCAAACCACCTATCGGAATAACGAAACCGATTTTGATCGTATTAAACTGCGTCAACGCGTACTCGTCGATATGGAAAATCGCTCACTGGCAACCACAATGATCGGTGAAAAAGTCAACATGCCTGTCGCCATTGCACCTACTGGCTTCACGGGCATGATGTGGGCGGATGGTGAGATTCATGCTGCGCGCGCCGCTGAGAAGTTTGGCGTACCGTTTTCGCTGTCGACTATGAGTATTTGCTCTATTGAAGATGTCGCACAGAATACTAATGCGCCGTTTTGGTTTCAGCTGTATGTGATGCGTGATCAAGAGTTTATGGCCAATCTGATACGACGCGCAAAAGACGCCAACTGCTCAGCGCTGATATTAACTGCCGATCTACAAGTGCTCGGCCAGCGTCATAAAGATATCAAAAACGGTCTTTCTGCACCGCCGAAGCCTACGTTAGCTAATATATTGAATCTGATGACAAAGCCTGAATGGTGCTTAAATATGCTCGGCACCAAAAGACGAACCTTTGGTAATATCGTTGGTCATGCCAAAAACGTTGAGGATCTCTCCTCCTTATCGTCGTGGACGGCGGAGCAATTCGATCCTGGCCTGAGCTGGGATGATGTGGCGCGTATCAAGGATCAATGGGGTGGCAAGCTAATTATTAAAGGTATCATGGAGCCTGAAGATGCAATATTAGCTGCGCGTAGCGGCGCTGATGCTCTAGTCGTCTCTAACCATGGCGGTCGTCAGCTCGATGGCGCACCCTCTTCTATCGCCGCGCTAAGCGATATCGTGCAAGCGGTGAGAGCTGAGAATAGCCAGATTGAGATTTGGCTCGATAGTGGTATCAGATCAGGGCAAGATGTGCTTAAAGCAATAGCATTAGGCGCAAATGGTACGATGATTGGACGTGCGTTTCTGTATGGACTGGGCGCTTATGGTGAAGACGGCGTGCGCCGCGCATTGGAGCTAATCTACAAAGAGTGCGATGTAAGCATGGCGTTCTGTGGTCATACTGATATCAATAAAGTCACTGACGACATCTTAGTCAATGGTACTTATGAGCAGCTCAAATCCGCTTTACCTTATCTTGCGCCGATGCGCTGGTAGTATTATCTTGTAGGTTCAAAGCTATACAAAGCGTAGCTTAAACTCTTGAGTATTTAAGATGGCTATATACATACGGATTGTTTGTTGTAGCCGCGCAAACCTCTATACTGCTACTCTTTAATTACTGTTAATAAATAACGGCATTTATGACTATTAAGCAGCTATTCGCCACCGCGCCTATCACCACTGTATTACTCATCAGTTTTATTGGGCTATTTATCATACAACTGCTCACAGGTGTCGATGCCAATGACCCTTCTACTGAGCAGTTATTGAATTGGGGCGCAAACGCTCTACCCTATACCATGGGCGAGGACCCTTGGCGCTTAATCACTAGCGGCTTTTTGCATATTGGCTTGATGCATTTATTATTTAATAGCTTTGCGATGTATTTTTTTGGTCAAATTGCTGAGCCGATGTTTGGCTCCGTTAAATTCTTGGCGCTATTCTTGCTCGCAGTGGTCGGCGGTAACGTCCTCAATAACTATGTGACTTGGCAAGCGATCATAGACGGTAGCGGTCAGCCTGGACTGTCGGCTGGCGCGTCTGGCGGAATTATGGGCATCGGTGCGGCTTTACTCGTCGCGGCATTTTTTAAAATGTCAGTCAATGGCATGGTGCTCAATCTAAAAAGCTTAGTCATCATCATGGGCATCAACTTAGTCTACGGCTTTGCAGTGCCGGGTATCGATAACGCCGGCCATATCGGCGGCGCGATTACTGGCTTGCTTATCGCCTTGCCTATTGCTCTCGCTTATCGTAAGCGAGAGCTGGCACAGCAAGCAGCTATGGCGCAAGCTCAGCAAGCTTATCAAAACGCGGTCCAAGCGAGCTATGCAAGCAATCATCAGCCAAGCTATCAAACGAGCTTACACGATAATCAACGCGATAATCCGCCGCTTACCAATATATTTGCTGATAATAATAGCCAAATCCCTGTAAACTCAAACAATACCGCGGATACTGCTGATTTCGACCAAAGTGGTGGCTATATAAATAACTACCCCACTTATATTGATTCCAAGAAATTTGCGCCAGAGCCTGTTGACGTGAGCCTGATCTGGCGACTATTGCCTTGGCTAGTCATGCTTGTTATTGTCATTGGTTTTTTGTGGTGGTGGCAAGATATTCATAACCAAATCTTGCAAATACTAGCTGCTACTGAATAATAAATTAAGTTAATATTGATGTAACCAATAACGCGAAAACTATTTCCTAACTCCCTGCCCATGAGACCCAACTATGTTTAAACTACCTGCTCCAAGCATGACTTATCGCGCTGTACTCTCCACCTTTGCTGCTACGATGCTCTTAGGGGCAGCTGGCACCGTAAGCGCCGCTCCCTTCAAAAACCTGCCTACCGATCAAGACGCGGTACTTAGCGTAGGCGTCAACGTGCTGTACTCTAATAGCGCTTATGATTTGGACGATGAAGAAGTACGGGTACTGCCGGGCGTGTTTTATGACAACAACAGAGTCTATGCGCGCGGCGCTCAAGCTGGTGCTTATCTCATCAATGATGGTACCAATCAGCTCTCGGCATACGCGCAGCTGTCTGGTAGCGAGTTTGACCCTGATGATGCCCGCGGCGCGCTACAAGGATTAGATGAACGTAAAGCCTCGGCAGCGGCAGGTTTGACGTATTTACGCCGTACCCCGGTTGGCGGTTTCCGTATTCAAGCCGCTACTGACGTTTTAGACCGTAGTGGTGGTAATACTGCCCGCTTAACCTATCTGGCGCGTATCACTAAGAATAAGCTGACCGTCTATCCGAGCATAGGTTTTGAGTATCACGATGATGACTACAACGAATACTATTATGGCGTTAGCGATGAAGAGTCCGCAAAGACAGGCGTCGCCGCTTATAAATCAAACTCAAGCTTAAACCCTTATATTAACGTTAGCGCTAACTACGATTTCAACGAGCGCTGGGCAGGTTTTTTTAATCAAAGCTTAAGCTACTTGCCTAATGAGCAATACGATAGCCCGATGGTTGACTCGCGTACTGATGCTACGACGACGCTTGGTTTGCTTTATAAGTTTTAATTGAGCTTAGATGTTTGATGTAAAAAAGACCTTGCCAAATGACAAGGTCTTTTTCTATTCTAAGAAGTCTTTAATAACTTACTTGGGATGTACCATATCGGCAGGAGTGACCCACTCATCGAACTGCGCTTCACTCATTAGATCCAGCTCAACGGCAACTTGCTTGAGCGTTTTGTTTTCTTTATACGCAGTCTTAGCGATTTTCGCGGCATTTTCATAACCGACATGACGGTTCAATGCCGTCACTAGCATCAATGAGTTGTGCAAGAAGTCATCGATTTTTTCTTTGACTGGCTCGATACCGACCGCGCAGTTTTCGTTAAAGCTATTACACGCATCGCCCAGTAGCTTGATAGATTGCAATAAGTTAAAGGCAATCACAGGCTTATACACATTTAGCTCAAAGTTACCTGACGCGCCCGCCATGCTGATAGTCGTGTCGTTACCCATCACTTGCGCCACAACCATGGTCATTGCTTCTGACTGCGTTGGGTTTACTTTACCTGGCATGATAGATGAGCCTGGCTCGTTTTCTGGAATGGTCAGCTCGCCAAGACCACAACGAGGACCTGAAGCGAGCCAGCGTACGTCGTTAGCGATTTTATTGAGGCTACCTGCTAGGGTTTTGAGTGCGCCAGAAGCAAATACTTCGGCATCACGAGCAGCTAGTGCTTCAAATTTATTCGGGGATGTGACAAATGGTAAGCCCGTTAGCTCAGCTAATTGCTCAGCTGCTTTTACTGCATAGTCAGGGTGGGCGTTTAGACCTGTACCTACTGCAGTGCCGCCTAGTGGTAACTCATATAGACCTTGTAGCGCATTGTCGATGCGAGTCAATGCGTGGTCAAGCTGGCTGACATAACCGCTGAACTCTTGGCCTAAGGTCAAAGGCGTCGCGTCTTGTAGATGCGTACGACCGATTTTTACGATGCTATCGAATTCCTTGGCTTTCTTGTCCAAGGTATCGCGCAGTGCTTTTACCGCTGGGATAAGTAGGCTATTGATCTGACGCGCAGCAGCGACACGAATCGCCGTTGGGAAGCTGTCATTAGTAGACTGAGCGTGATTGACGTGATCGTTAGGATGAATCGGTGCGTAAGTGCCACGCTCAGAGCCTGCGATTTCATTGGCACGGTTAGCAAGCACTTCGTTCATGTTCATGTTTGACTGTGTACCCGAACCCGTCTGCCAAACCACTAATGGAAACTGATCGGTAAGACCGCCGTTGATGACTTCGTCAGCGGCTTGCACGATAAGATCACGCTTATCGCCTTCGATACGCTCTAGGCTAGCATTAGTAATCGCAGCGGCCTTTTTGACTAATGCCATCGCTTCAATCATCGGACGCGGCAAGGTCTCGCCACCGATTTTGAAGTTCTCACGGCTACGCTGGGTTTGCGCGCCCCAATAAGCGTCTGCTGGGACTTCGACATTGCCCATGGTGTCTTTTTCGGTACGGGTGGCCTGATTTTGTGACATAACGATCCTCTTTTATTAGTAGTTAATAAATGGTTTATCATAAAAAGTGCAACTAAAGCTGCACATAAGGAAAATAGGCTGTAAAGTGAGGTTATGATAGCATGGCTTATCATAAATTTCTCCAAGCCGATGCGAGTATTTATACTTACTAGACACTGAACAAATAGATACTAAGTAAAAGTGATTGATCGCCACATATCTTTTTAACCAATACTGTAAATACTATTATGATAACCAATCCACCTAGACGTCAGTTTACTCGCCTGCGCCGCCAACTAACAGATGGTGAGTGCAGACAATACGCACGCATGGCAAGTTTGCACTTGGTTAAATTGCAACAACGCTTGCCTCCGCGTGCTCGTATTGGCTTATATTATGATGGCTTTGGTGAGCTTCCTACTCAGCCACTATTGGACTGGTGTCAGCGCTCAGGCTACCGGGCATATCTGCCAGTGGTCGGCTCGCTCGGTCGTGACAATAAAGGAGGAGACGCTTGCGCTTTGTGCCCATTTATCACTCAAAACTTATCAACGTACCGACCTATATTCATCGTTTAGGGATGCCGCAAAACCGACATCGGCATTTATTATGGGCAACAGAACTGGACGTCATCATCTGTCCACTCGTAGCGGTAGATAAACAAGGCAATCGTATGGGCATGGGTGGTGGTTTTTATGATACGACGCTTGGAAGAAGCTATCAGTCTGGCGCTTCAAGGCCGCTAAAAATTGGCTGGTGCTACGACTTTCAAGTGGTAGATAAGCTTGAGCGTCAACCATGGGATGTGCCATTAGATGGCTTAATTACGCCAAGTGGCTTAATGTGGTTTAAACCCACTCATATTGATGAGTCTGAACTAAAGAACTCTAGCGCCGATACGGTTGATAGCTACTTACAAACACTAGGTAATGATGACGCTAGGGAAATGCTTTATTACAGTCAAGAACAAAACTTTAATTCTGATGAGCTATCAAGCGTTATTAATGAGGCGCGTTTAAATGAGCTGCTAGCGCAGAGTGACGCGTTTTTGAATAGCTTGAATGGTGAGATTGGGGATTTTGATGAGGGTAATAATAACAGTGAAAAATGACTTACATCGAACAGCAGACTAAAAAATGTAAATTAAACCTTTATAAAAAATCAAAAAAGGCGAATGATTATCAAATCACTCGCCTTTTTTGTATCTATTGCCAAAGTTTAGATTATGAATTAAAGCACCATCGCCGCAATCCAGCCAAACGCCAGTAGCGGTATATTATAGTGAATAAAGGTTGGCACCACGCTATCTCTGATATGGTCATGTTGACCATCAACGTTTAGACCCGACGTTGGACCAAGCGTCGAGTCGGACGCGGGCGAGCCTGCATCACCTAACGCGCCAGCCGTACCAATAATAGCGACGGTTGCTAGTGGTGAAAATCCTAGTGATATACATAGCGGTACATAGATCGCCGCCACAATCGGAATGGTCGAGAACGACGAGCCAATACCCATGGTGACTACTAAACCAATGCCTAGCATGACAAATGCAGCGATCGCTTTATTTCCTGCAAACAGGTTAGTCGCACCATCAATCAGCGGCGCAATCTCCCCTGTCGCTTTCATTACTTCTGCAAAGCCTTGCGCGGTAATCATGATAAAACCAATCATCGCCATCAGCTTGATACCGTCGTTAAAAACGCTATCGGCTTCGCGCCATTTGACCACACCCGTCGCCATAAAGACCCCAAAGCCAAACATCGAGCCGAGCAGCAACGAGTCGGTATACAGCTGCACCACAAAGGCGGTGACGATAGCCGCTAGCGCCACTAAGGTTTTGAGCTTACTTTGTGTCTTAGCGCCAGCGGCTGTTTTACTTAATGCATCGCCTTCTACGACGGCATCGCGAGCGTCTTTATCTATCGTTAATTGCTGATACTGACGCGGCTTACGATAGCTGATAAACACCGCAGTCAAAAGGCCAAGAAACATACCGAGCGCTGGAATCGCCATCGCCTTAGTGACGGAGATATCGCTAATATCGATACCGGCTTCACCAACGTTTTTAAGCATAATTTGGTTGAGATAAATATCACCAAAGCCGTACGGGATAAACATATAAGTAGTGACAAGGCCAAAGGTAATTAGACAAGCAATAAGTCGGCGATCTATCTGCATACGATTAAAGGCGAGTAATAGTGGCGGCACGAGCAGCGGTATAAAAGCAATGTGAATGGGGATGAGGTTTTGGCTAAAACAGCTCATCATCACAAGGCCTGCAAATAGCGTGTACTTAATCATGAGACTGGTACCGCCCGCATCAATACGCTTAATGACCGCCCCTGCCAAAGACTGCGGCAATCCTGAATGCGCAATCGCTACCGCAAAAGCACCTAATAATGCATAAGAGAGGGCAATACCTGCCCCGTTTTGGATGCCTTCTTGAAAGGCTTCTAAAGTTGCGGTGATACCTAAACCGGCAAGCAAGCCGCCCGCTATAGCACCGATGAGCAAACTCAGTACCACATGGACTCGCGCCAGTGACAGCCCAAGCATAATCACTACCGCTAGTAGCACCGCATTAATGGTCATATTCTCGCCCCTTACCCTATGTTTTTAGCCTTGTGATGGCGCTTTTGCATTTTACCCGCTCTGCCTTATAGATAGCTTTGCCTACCGATTGCGGCTAAGACGCGCGTCATTTTACCTGATTTTGCCCACAAAACCCACGCGCAGAACCCCGCAGACAAATAAAACCGAGCAAATAAAGAGACAATATCCTCGTTTCTGTTGGCAATAGAGCCTTGCAATTTTGTATAGCAACACCATTTATCTATCATGAAACACTGACTTGACTGAACAAGTCTAGTGAATAAGGAATGAATATATGACTGACTATAATATTGATAAAGACAATATCGACATCGATGTGTCAGCAGCAACGCCTGATACTGATGAACAAAATGTTGATAAAAACACTGCCGATAATGGCTCAGACAATCATTTGCCACTATTGGCACTACGCGATGTGGTCGTCTATCCGCACATGCAAATCGCCCTATTTGTAGGTCGCACGCCATCGGTCAAAGCGGTGGAGCTTGCGCAAGCAGAATATGGCGATAAAGTACTCGTCGTCGCACAAAAAGATTCACTCACCGAAGACATTGATCAAGACAACTTGTATCAATACGGTACCGTGTGCCGCATCGTTAGCACGATGCCACATGATAGCGATGAAAACTGCATCAAGGTGCTGATCGAAGGCCAATATCGTGCCCGCGTCGATGCTATAGAAAACCATGCAGACAGCCAAGACGACGTCTTGATGGCGACTTTTGAGCGTGCTGATCTCGATGTCAGTATGGATGAGAGCCAGCAAAAAAATACCATTCAAGCCTTAACCACGTTGTTTGAAGGCTATGCTGATTCTCGTCTGCGTAATGCGCGTGAGCTAACTCGCGTGGCCAAACGCATCGATGATTTGCTTGAACTGGTCTATTTCATCTCAACCCGCGTGTCGATGGATCTTGAGGTTAAGCAATCGTTTTTAGAAGAAGACGATATCAAAACCCATATCAATACCTTGACCGAGTATCTGGTCAAGCAAAGCGCGGAACAAAACATTGAGCAAGATATCCAAGATGCCGTGCGTCAGCAAATGGAAGACAATCAGCGCGAGTACTTCTTAAACGAAAAGATGAAAGCCATAAAGAACGAGCTGTCAGAGATGAATGATGGCGCGTTCGATGGTGAGGACGATGTGGCTGAGCTAGAGCAGCGTCTAGAAGATGCTGACTTGCCAGAAGATGTGCGCAAAAAAGCAGAGCAAGAGCTGAAGAAACTAAAAATGATGCCGCCTGCATCTAGTGAGTCTTCAGTGGTGCGTAACTACATTGAGTGGATATTAGACACGCCGTGGAATGCCACGAGCAAAGTTTCGATTAATTTAGACAAAGCCAAAACCGTCTTAGACGAAGATCATTACGGCTTGCAAGATGTCAAAGATCGCATCTTAGAATACTTAGCCGTACAATCACGAGTGAAAAAACTGCGCGGTCCGATTCTTTGTTTAGTCGGCCCTCCGGGTGTTGGTAAAACGTCTTTAGGTGAATCTATCGCGCGGGCAACCGGTCGTAAGTTCGTACGTATGGCGCTCGGCGGCGTCCGTGATGAAGCGGAAATCCGCGGTCATCGCCGCACTTATATCGGTGCGATGCCGGGTAAAATCGTACAGTCACTGGCGAAGGTCGAAGTTAAAAACCCGCTATTCTTATTAGATGAAATCGATAAAATGGCGCAAGACTTCCGCGGCGATCCAGCGTCAGCGTTGCTTGAAGTGCTAGATCCATCACAGAACGATACCTTTAACGACCATTATCTAGACATGGACTTGGATCTCTCACAAGTGATGTTTATCTGTACTGCCAACAGCATGGATATTCCGCCTGCGCTACTTGACCGGATGGAAGTCATTCGTCTACCGGGTTATACCGAAGAAGAAAAGGTCAATATCGCGCAGAAATACCTTGTACCAAAAGCGATTAAAAATAATGGCCTTAAAGAAGGTGAAATTGAAATCGTTGAAGCAGCACTGCACAGCATCGTGCGTAGCTATACGCGTGAAGCGGGTGTGCGTAACCTTGAGCGTGAAGTCAATAAGATCTGCCGTAAAGTGGTACGCGGCTCGGTCGAAACCCATGGTGCCCGCGCACCGAAAAAAGCAGAGCGTCAGCTGGTGGTGGTCGATGACAAAAACATCGATGATTATCTAGGCGTCCATCAGTACGACTACGGTCTGGCAGAAGAAGAGCCTGAGATCGGCCGCGTGACTGGTCTTGCTTGGACACAAGTGGGTGGTGAGCTATTGACCATCGAAGCGGTGGCGATGAAAGGTAAAGGCGAGCTGAGCTTTACCGGATCGCTTGGTGACGTGATGAAAGAATCAATCCGTGCTGCGATGAGTGTGGTACGGGCGCGTGGCGACAGCCTAGGTATCGACTACGAAACCGTCAAAACCACTGATATCCACGTGCACATGCCAGAAGGCGCAACACCAAAAGACGGGCCATCGGCTGGTGGTGCGCTGACTACAGCGCTGGTCTCTGCCTTGACGGGTATTGCCATTCGTCCAGATATTGCAATGACGGGTGAGATTACCCTACGCGGTAAAATCTTACGCATCGGCGGTCTAAAAGAAAAGCTGCTGGCTGCGCATCGCGGTGGTATCAAGCATGTCTTGATTCCAGAGAGTAATGAGCGCGACCTAGCTGATATCCCCGACAACGTCAAAGAAGGCTTAACCATTCAGCCAGTTGCGACGATTGATGAGATATTAAAAGTAGCGCTGGTCAGTATGCCAGTGCCACTCAAGCCTGCCAAAGTAACGGTCGATAGAACCTCAAGTAAAGCACTGCATAACTAATCTGATTCGTTACTAATCCCGTCTTACAAATTAAAGAGCCGCTCATCGTCATGATGGGCGGCTTTTTTGCCTCATGCTTTTTAAACCCATACGATACTTACATTTATTAACTGATTGTTGCGCATTTGATGAATAACTATACCCAATGCTTGGCTATACTGATTGCGACATTAAGCAATGCTTGAGTAATTAAGCAGTGTTTGAGGACAGTTTTTGAGTACAGTGTTTAAGTACTCAGAAAATATGAGTACTTTTAGAAAACAGTAAACATTCATCACAACGAATAAATATAAATGGAGAGAATAATGAATAAGTTAATGCTTAGTAGTGCCCTATTATGTGGTTCGGCTCTTGCCATGACTGGCTGTCAAACGGTCGAAGGTCAAATGCAAACAGGGAATCCTGTCAATCAGCCAGCACTAAAATCTACCATCAAAGCCGTCGCTGGTAATCAAAACGAGGTCGGACAAGTATTCTTACGTCCGGTAGATGGCGGCGTACAAGTTTACGGTAAGCTCATGAACCTACAGCCTGGTAAGACCGTATCTCTTCATATTCATGAGACAGGCAGCTGTGCCAATATGGGTAAAGCAGCAGGCGGCCACTTTAATCCAGATAATAAACCACACTCTAACCCTGATGATATGAATGGCCATGCAGGCGACTTGCCGAACTTAACCGCCAATGCTGATGGTGTTGCTACTATCAACTTTGTAAATAAGAAAATCTCCGCTGCTGATGCCGGTAAATATAGTGTTAACCGTTTAGCATTTATCGTGCATAGTGGTGTTGATGATTATACCAGTCAGCCTGCGGGTAATGCAGGTGACCGTGTGGCATGTGGTATCATCGAAAAGAACTAATCACAGTAGTTCGGTCGTAAAACATAGCCGTTTGCTAATAAAAAACCTCTTAGAGCATCTAAGAGGTTTTTTATAGGCATTAACATCGCAAGGTATGGTCGAATCCAAATAAATCAGATACGCGACTATTAGGTCGCTCACTGTATCGGTATCGAAGACTGGCTATCGTTTGGACTGGTATTGATTACTCCTCAACCCACTCGCCGTTACGCCAGTACAAACCCCAACGCGTGGCTTTGCCGTTTTTTTCAGAGCCGATATATTGCTCTTTTTTCTTACGTGACCAGCGCAGTATCGTTGGATTGCCATCTGGATCTTCATCTGGCCCGTCAAACAGATACTGGAATTTATCTTCCATCTTATCCTTGATAGGTCGCAGCTCAGCCAGCTTGGGCGCACGAGTTTCTCGCACTTTTGGGAACTTTGAGGCGGCGAGGAACAGGCCTGCAGCGCCTTCACGCAAGATAAAATAGTCATCATGCTTGGTTGATTTGAGCTCTGGCAGATGAATCGGATCCATACGCGGCGGTGCAGCTTCACCGGTTTTTAGCACTTTACGGGTGTTGTCGCATTTTTGACAGGCAAAGTAAGGCCCGAAGCGTCCAGTCTTAAGCTCCATTTGTCCATCGCACTTATCACAATCAATGGTTGGTGCATCTGAGCCTGGAACTTCAAACTTACCTTCTTCTAAGATATAACCGTCGCAGTCAGGATTGTTACCGCAGATATGCAGTTTCAGGCCGCCATCGACGATATAGCCGTTCATCGCTGTACCACATTTAGGGCAGCGTTTTTTCTCCATCAGGTCTTTGACTTCAGCGGCCTCATCATCTGTATCGCCATCGTCAAGACTGGCAAACGCTTCGACTGGCATCAAGTTTTTGGTGCCTTTACAGCGCTCTTTTGGCGGTAAGTTATAACCCGTGCAGCCTAAGAATACACCTGTAGAGCCGGTACGTAATTGCATAGGGCGATCACAGATATCGCAGTGCACATCGGGCACATCGGTGGGATCGTTTGGACGCATACCGTCTTTTTCTTTGGCGCGCTCGAGCGTCTTTTTAAAGTCGCCATAAAAGTTATCTAGCACATCTTTCCAGTCTTGATCGCCTTCTGCGACGTGATCTAGCTTGTCCTCTAACGCGGCAGTAAAGGTATAGTCCATTAAGTCTGGGAAGCTTGCGGTCAATCTATCGGTGACGATATCGCCCATTTTTTCGGCAAACAAGCGCTTGTTTTCGAGCTTGACATAGCCGCGGTCTTGAATGGTGGAGATGATAGAGGCATATGTCGAGGGGCGACCGATACCTTTTTTCTCCAGCTCTTTGACAAGACTTGCCTCAGTATAGCGCGGTGGCGGCTTGGTAAAGTGCTGGCTCGGATCGAGCTTATCTAGGGTCAACTGATCGCCTTTTTTGACATCAGGCAGTAGCGTATCGTCCGTCTTGGCAGGCGGCATGACTTTGGTATAGCCATCAAACACCATGGTACGGCCGCGAGCTTTTAGCTCGACATCGCTTGCCGCCACAAGTAAATTCACCGATAGATACTTTGCTGGCAGCATCTGACAGGCGACGAACTGACGCCAAATCAGCTCGTACAGACGTATGGCATCGCGCTCAACGCCTTTGAGCTGGGTGGATTTCATATGGACATTAGATGGGCGAATCGCCTCATGCGCCTCTTGTGCGCCTTGTTTGTTGCCATAAAAGTTTGGTTTTTCTGGCACATATTTATCGCCATAGCTGTCTTCGATATAGCCACGCACAGCTGCCAAGGCATCACCAGACAAAAAAGTCGAGTCGGTACGCATATAGGTAATGTGCCCCGCCTCATACAGGCGCTGCGCCAAAATCATGGTCTTCTTCACTGAAAACCCTAAGCGTGTGCTGGCCGCTTGCTGTAAGGTCGAGGTGATAAAGGGTGCGCTAGGACGCGACTGCGTGGGTTTTTCTTCACGCTCTTTGACGATAAAATCGCTGGTTTTGAGTACGGCTAAGACTTTATCGGTCTGCTCTTTATTGGCCAGCTTAAGCGTTTTGCCGCCTTGTTTGGTCGCCTCTAGGCGAATCGAGCTTTGCTCAGCATCTGTCGGTTTTTTGGCATTACTAGCAGTAACGTGGGTATCGGCATGAATCTGCCAGTATTCCTCTGGAATAAAAGCGCGAATCTCATGCTCACGCTCGACCACCAAGCGCATCGCAACCGACTGCACACGGCCCGCTGACAGACCACGGGCGATTTTTTGCCATAGCAGCGGCGATACCATAAAGCCGACGACACGGTCTAAAAAGCGCCGCGCTTGCTGGGCGTTGACACGGTCGATATCGAGCTTTGATGGCTCTTTAAACGCATTTTGAATGGCGGATTTGGTAATCTCATTAAAAACCACACGCTGGTATTTGCTATCAGGGCCGCCGATGACTTCTTTTAGATGCCAAGCGATGGCTTCCCCTTCTCTATCCATATCCGTGGCCAGATAAATTTTGTCAGCGTCTTTGGCCAGTGCTTTTAGCTCTTTGATGACTTTGGTTTTGTTTGGCAGCACTTCATAGACGGCCGCCCAGTCATGCTCTGGATCGACACCCATACGGCGCACCAGTGCTTGCTGCGCTTTTTCTTCTTTGCTCAGCGTCTCATCTTTTTTGGCAGCGGTTGTCTTTTTTGCACTTTTACTGGCACTAACGGGCAAATCACGGACATGACCGATACTTGAGCGTACGATAAAGTCATCACCAAGGTATTTATTAATGGTTTTTGCTTTGGCGGGTGACTCGACAATCACCAACGACTTGCCTTTTTTTGGGTTATCGGTCGCGGATGCTGGAGTTTTTTTGGTTGTGGTTTTTGCCATATGTGACGACACCATAATATAAGTAGATGAAAAGTAGGTTTAAATTCAGCAGCATGGTAATTTATAGTAGCTAAGTATATTCGCTCAGCGATTTATTGTAGTAATGGCTGCCAATAAAAATGGTTATGAAACAAACACTAACCATAATACAAAGCGCACGTTATAAAGACGTTACACTGCTAAGTATTAAGCTGTCAACTGCAAATGACTGAGAGTTTGCCAAAAGTGCTTGCATATTGCTATTAAATGGAGACGAAAAATTGCTTTACCAGCTTTAGGGTTTTTTTTGCATTTGTCGCGCCCATTTGTCTAGGTTTGCCTTTAGGACTAATAGATCAGTCTCAATCATTTTTTGTTGATAGGCGGGGTTGGTCGCTGGACGCACATAGGCGATATCTTCCCAGTAAATCACGATGCTATTGGCTTTGGTCAACAGTCCTTTGACAAAAGGCTCGATGCTCGCAGGCAAGTCCAGCGGCGCTCTGTCCAAAGTAAAGTTGGCCGGTTTGATGACAGGCTTGCTATGAGTCACGCGAATCGCACTTGGCACCACAAGCTTGCTGTCATCTACACTCGTATCGACAAAGCTACTATCTGGTCGCCACTGTCCATCAATCACTTGATAGCGCGCATGGGGCAGCTGGATATCGTCCAGTATGAGGCAGTACTGCCCAAGCATGCCTCGGCCATACTCGTTGTCACGGCCTTTGATCCAATCAGGGCAACTGACCAGCTTTGGGTTGAGCTGCAAGCGGCGCGCTGTCATGCGCAGCTTATCCAAACGCTGATCAATACCGTTAGGCTTGAGCGCCATCATACTCCCTAACACAAATAGTACAATGATAACGCCGATCAATATTCCCATGATGGTCTGGCCTTTTGACTGAAAACAATGATATGAAAAATATAACGCTCACCGCTGTCGGCTAAAAAGCGCGCGGATAGACACTTATAATGCGTATCAACGCCTAAAAATCAAGCAAGTCATACACAGTAGCCGCAAACGCTTGTAGCGCGCCTCCGTGCTATCATTCTTATGGATTCACTGGTATATCAATTACTTATCGATATACAAAAACACCAATACTCACAAGATACAAAAAGCTGGTAGCGCTAAAAGGTGCTATGATAAACCATAATCTTAAACGCGCGCAGGTTTATTATGAATTATCTTCTTCAGCAAAACTCATCGAGCACCGCGTCACGCCGCAAAGTCGCCATGCTAGCAAGCGATATACAAACCAGCCGAGCAGGCCTGAGCTTGGCGATGATAGGTACGGCCGTGCTACTATTATCAGGCTGCGCCACGACCCAGAGCCTAACGCCGCAGCAGTGTCAAGCCAGCAATTGGCAGGAGGTCGGCTACGCAGATGGTATCCGTGGTCGTTCAGGAGCGTACTTTGGACACTATACCAATCAATGCGCAAGCGTCGGCGGTGCGATGCCCAATCGCATCCAATGGGAGCAAGGGCGCCAGCAAGGCCTAAAAACCTACTGCACCGAGCTCAACGCCTATAAGCTGGGCCGTGAAGGCTACGACTGGCAGCCTGTTTGTCCGTTGGAAGGCATTGAAAAGCTAGAAGAGGCCTACTCGCAAGGGCGCTACTATTATATTCGTCAGCGCGACCTCGACTATCTGCGTACGCCTTATCCATTCGGCTATGGATTTGGACGCTTTGACTATGGTTATCGTCCTTTTGGTTACGCTTGGTAATAGGGTCTACCAAACCCAAAATACAAAATACAAAATAAAGGAAACCTCGCAAGGTTACCCGAGCGAGGCTGGAGAAAGCACTTATTATTTTGATTTTTCTTATTGTTGTTTTGGTGGTTTTTCTGTTGATCAGCGACCTGCTACTTTTTACCAATCTGCTGCTATAACTGCCCGCTTACTCGCACTTTATACCGCCTACTTTATATGACCTACTTTATATAGGCTACTCATTGACAAAGGCTATCTTGGTCAGTCCTGCTTGGCTAGCGGCGGCCAGTACTTGTGCCACGGTATCGTACTTGCTGTCTTTGTCAGCGCGTAGCTGTACCGAAGGATCCTCGCCTGTTGCACTTTGCTCTTGTAGCTTTGCCTCTAGCGCGTCCATACTAATCGGATCGCTGTCCCAAAATATGCCCGCGTCTTTATCAATACTGATTTGAATGGCTTTTGGTGGCGGCTCAGTGACTGCTGCGCTGGTTTTTGGCAAGTCCAATGGTACCGTTGGATTGAGCACCGTCGCCGTCAATAAAAATATAATCATCAAGACCAGCATGATATCAATCAGCGGAATGAGGTTCATCTCATTCATACTCTGACTATCATCATCACCCAGTTGAAATGCCATAATTTCCCTCGATATACTGCTTTCAATTCGTTTGGTTATTCACGCTACCACTTACATTCATTACCTAATCACTACCCTCATCAGTTTTAATGACCTTGTTAGAGGGAAGCCACTATCCCTGTGATGGGGCTGAGTTGCGATAGTGCGCGGTGTGCTGTGCATCTTTTTGAGTGGCCTGCTGATCTTTTGCGGCCTGAGTCGCAGTGACAGTGCTAGGACGGCTATTGGTCGCTACCTGCTTAGCAGATGTCGCCAACAAATCATGGGCGCGGTCATTGGCATGGTACATCACTCGGCGATTGATACGCACCGAGAGGTTATAAAACACTACCGCTGGGATGGCAACGGCGATGCCAAGGCCTGTCATAATCAGCGCCTCACCGACAGGCCCTGCCACTTGTCCGAGTCCTGCCTGTCCGGTCATGCCGATATTGTGCAGCGCATGAAAGATGCCCCATACCGTCCCAAATAGCCCAATAAAAGGCGCAATCGCAGCGGTAGTGCCAAGGATAGGCAAGCCACGCTCACTGGCAAAGCGGTAGCGGCCGATATGCTTGAGCAATGTCTGCTCGGTGACTAGGCGA
>NZ_JAPEHS010000048.1:0-18868 GCF_028823565.1 Psychrobacter sp. A3 | reverse complement strand
TGAGCTCCGCATCACGCGCCGCAAGATAGTCGTTGACCGTGACCAGATGCACGCCTTTGCCGCTGATGGCGTTTAGATACATGGCCAAGGTACCCATGAGGGTTTTACCTTCACCTGTTTTCATCTCGGCGATTTTGCCTTCGTGCAAGGTGATACCACCGATCAGCTGCACATCATAGTGGCGCATGCCATTGACGCGCCATGACGCCTCACGGCAGACAGCAAACGCTTCTGGCAATAGCGCATCCAAGCTCTCGCCGTTTTGGTGCCGCGCTTTAAACTCGGCAGTTTTTTGTTGTAATTGCTCATCAGACAGGGCTTGTATCTCAGCCTCTTGTGCGTTGATCTTACTGACCACGCGGCGCATGCGTTTTAGTTCGCGGTCATTTTTGGTGCCAACCACACTGCCTATAATCTTTGATAACATAATTTTTTGACCTATGGAAATATTCGATAATTAGTGCGCATTAGCCAATGCCTAGCGTAGCACCCTACTTGGTGCTTGTCGTCACTCGGCGCAGTTTATCTAATACTGCGCGCTATTTTATGATACTGCGCTCAACTAAGTATCGCCCAATTAAGTGTGCCGTCATTATATATGGTTATGACGCTGATGGATACAAGGGCTGTGAGCAGATATTTGCCGACGTAAAAACAGCGCTGAACGTGTTAAAATAGCGCCTATACCCTTAATTTAACAGCTGTTTCGTGATATCAATAAACGCAAATAACTGCCAACCTGCATCCTCGATTTTTTCTAAAAAATACGCATTTTTTCTAAGCAAACCCATTTAAGTACCATAAGAGACTCTGCATGACCGTCAACACCTCTGCCCCGCACGCTCGTATTAGCCATCCTGCGCCCACAAAAGATACCGCGGCCAAACAGCCTTCATCCAAGGCAAGCGCTACCAAATCTGCAGACGCCGATCAGCTACTTATCGGCGATACTGTTTATCATTTGGCCGATCACACGCCGATGATGGTGCAATATCTAACCATGAAAGCCAACTATCCACAAGCGCTGCTGCTATACCGGATGGGTGATTTTTATGAGCTGTTTTTTGATGATGCCAAGCGTGCCGCACAGATACTAGACATCACGCTCACGCGCCGCGGCACCGACAAAGCAGGCAATACCATTGCCATGGCGGGTGTGCCGTTTCATGCTGCCGACAGCTACATGGCGCGGCTCATCGCGGCAGGTCAGACAGTGGTCGTCTGTGAGCAAGTGGACGACGCATCAACCGATGCAGCCAACCCCTCCTCTGCTCCATCGGCGATGGGCGATAAACAAAAAAAGAGTAGCAAGGCCACTGGTATCATGCGCCGTGAGGTGGTCAAAACGCTGACCGCAGGCACCATCACGGATGACGCGCTGATCGCGCCCAACCACACACCGACCGTAGTGGCAATCGATATCGCCCAGCCGCGAGCAAACAGCAAGCAGCCCCTACAGGCCGCCGTCAGTCAGCTCGACTTAGCCGCTGGCACCCTGACCACTCAGAGCCTGAGCGCCAATCATGATGACTACGATGACCTACGAACGCAGATGCTGACAGTGCTTGCCCGCTTCGCCCCTAGCGAATGTATCATCAGCGAAGCACTGAGCGATGCTACTGGCAGTGCTGATACCGACTGGCCGCTATGGCTGCGACAACACCTGGACTGTCCGATCATCGAAGTCGCTGCCAATGACTTTCACCGCGCCCATGCCGCAGACACCCTTTGTCAGCAGTTTGGGGTGCAGCGTCTCGATGGGCTTGGTATCCATGACGCGCCGCTTAGCCAGTCTAGCTGTGCCGCCTTGATTCATTATGCGCAGCAAACCCAGCAGCGTCATGTGCCGCAGGTCAATCAGCTTATCGTCGAGTTTAGCGATGATTACTTGATCATCGATGCCGGTAGTCAGCAAAACCTTGAGCTGTTTGCTCCAGTCAGTAGCAGCGGTACATCGCTGGTCTCGGTCGTGGGTCACTGCCAAACGCCGATGGGGCGCCGCCTGCTGGTGCAACAAATGAAACGCCCCTTGCGCCAGCATGCACGTATCAATATGCGCCTAGACGCCATAGACAAACTTTTGCATACAGACAGCCCAGCTGACAGCAGCAAGCACAGTCGTCCGCATAGTCCGCAGCTACAGCGTCCCTCATTGGTCAAGAATTTACGCGACACGCTAAGCGCCATCGGTGATATCGAGCGAATCAGCAGTCGCATCGGGCTGATGAGCGCCAAACCGCGAGACTTGCGCAAACTGGTGGACGGTATCAACAGCAGCGCGCAGCTGAGCACCTTATTAGAGCAAGCAGGCATCCATCAAGAGCAGGCAGGACTGCTTGCCATGCTCATGCAGCAACTGCCCGCGCAGCTACCTGCGGTACAATCCGTCGCCGAGCTGATCGAGCGTGCCATTATCCCAGAGCCACCTGCTCATATCCGCGATGGCGGTATGATAGCTGCCGGTTATGATGAAGAATTCGATCGCCTCACACACCTACATGACAACATCCAAGTGACACTAGATGAGATGGTCGCGCGCGCCCGTCAGGACAATCAGCTACCCAGTCTAAAAGTCGGGTTTAATAAAGTCAGTGGCTTTTATTTTGAACTACCCAAAATGCAAGCAAAGAATGCCCCTGCCCACTTTATCCGTCGGCAAACGCTCAAGAGTAGTGAGCGTTTTATCACCGATGAGCTAAAAGAAGTCGAGACCGAATACCTAAGCGCACAAAGCTTAGCACTGGCTCGAGAAAAACAGCTATATCATGAGCTGTTGACGATACTCAGTAGTCATTTAGCCGCATTGCAGCAGCTAAGCGCTGCCATCGCTCAAATAGATGTACTCAGCAACTGGGCGCAGCTTGCGACCCTTTATAATTGGCAACGTCCCGTTATGACTAACGATTCAAGCGATGGCAACTTGTTAAAAAACAGCGACCAGAGCAGTATCGACATCCAGCAAGGCCGCCATGTGGTGGTCGAGGCGGCATTAAACCCCGACAATACCAGCAGCCCAGCCGCGCAAGGCACAACACAGACTTTTAGCCAAAACCTCAGCCAACACACCAGCAAACCTGCGCGCGCCCATGCCTTTGTCGCCAACGACTGCGCGCTGGGCAGTGCCAATACTAAAGAAGGACATCCTGAGCGCCTGCTGATGATCACAGGCCCCAATATGGGCGGCAAATCAACCTACATGCGCCAGACCGCTCTTATTGTCCTGCTCGCGCACTGTGGCAGCTTTGTGCCAGCGGCCAGCGCGCGCATCGGTGATATCGACCGCATCTTTACCCGTATTGGCTCGGCTGATGATTTGGCAGGCGGCAAGTCGACCTTTATGGTTGAGATGATCGAAACGGCCAATATCTTAAACCAAGCGACCGATAAATCACTGGTGCTCATGGATGAAGTCGGCCGCGGTACTGCCACCACCGACGGGCTGGCCATCGCCCACGCTTGTGTCAACCGGCTGCTTGAGATCGGCTGCTTGACCCTGTTTGCCACCCACTACTTTGAGCTGACACAATTGGCTGCGCAAAATAAAGGTATTCGTAACGTCCATGTCGCCGCCAGTGAAATCGATGGGCAACTACTACTGCTGCACCAAATCCGTGATGGCGCGGCCAGCTCTAGCTTTGGCCTCCATGTCGCCAAGATGGCCGGCATTCCGCCATCGGTGATTGGTGACGCCAAACGCTACTTGCGCGATAATCCAACGATGGTGGCGAATACTCAAAGCATTGATGACTCCCAATGCGTTGATGACGCTCAAGCCGTTGATGACAAAAGCGACTTAGCTAAGTCGCGAACGGATAATTGCCAGCTTGACAATCAAAGACCGCTGACCACCGTAGAGGCCAACCCTCTAAACTATGAGCAAGCAGTAGCAGATATTCCACAGCAAAATCAGCTATTTAGCTTACAAGACGAGCTGGCAGCCATCAACCCTGATAACCTAACGCCCAAACAAGCGCATGACCTGCTCTATCATCTTAAGGATATCATTAGTCACTAAAGGGAATTGTCAAATCAGCATAAAGGCGCTAAAATGTGGCTTGTTTTTAGTCAATCTAGTTTTTTACTTACTCTAGCCCTTATGGTGCGTCATTAAGCAGACTGCCGCGACGATTGAGTATCGCGATCGCCGTCATACTCGCCGCGGTAGGCGCTGACGATACAGGCACCATATCAGCCAAATCAATAACAGGTAGACATCACTATGACCTTTGTCGTTACAGATAACTGCATTCTTTGCAAATACACCGACTGTGTGGAAGTCTGTCCTGTGGACTGCTTTTATGAAGGACCAAACTTTTTGGTCATCGACCCTGATGAGTGCATCGACTGCGCGCTATGTGAGCCTGAATGCCCGGCCAATGCCATCTTCTCAGAAGACGAGGTGCCGAAGGGGCAAGAGATGTTCACTCAGCTAAATGAAGAGCTGGCGCAAAAATGGCCAAACATCACAGAGATGAAAGAGCAGATGCCAGAAGCCGCCAAATGGGACGGCGTCGAGGGTAAAATTCAGTATTTAGAGAAGTAGGCAGCCTGATCGCACTTTGATGCGTGGATAAACCCCGTCAATAAAAAACCACCGAGCGGCAACTGCTGTTCGGTGGTTTTTTATCATAACTACTGACAAGCTTGTGGTAAATACGCGTCTTTGATACCCGCACTTGCCTGACACTGCCACGTCCCATCCGCTAAATAATCAAGGCTGAGCGTCTGCGCTTGCAAATAAGGCAGGTTGTGAATACGACAAATAATAGCATTTGCTGTCGTACTGCCAGCCAGCGGTGCTGTGACGGTAAACTGACAATATTTGGTCTGGGCTGGCATATTTAGCCCACGAGGACTAAAATCTGCCACCCCTGCGCCATTGTCAATCAAGGTACGATATGGCAGACGAAAGTGATTTATTTCTTTATAAATAGTCATGATCTGGGTCTTTCTGACCTGCGTCTGATAGCTGACGGTCGCTGTCGCTGCCAAGATACCGATGATAGCGACGGCGATCATTAGCTCTATCAAGGTATAGCCAGATTGCGCGCTGCCGGATTGTGTCAGGTGACGATTTGCGGCAGTATGATGTTGATACTTCATAGCATTATTATCAATTAATGTGATAGTTGCTATGGTGCAGAGAGTATGCCAGTTAGGTTTGCGGCGATTAGCCAGTTATTAAACGCAAAAAAGCCAAACAGTACGTTTGGCTTTTTGCGTTTAATCAGACTTTGCATACACTGGACATTTCGTTCAGCATTTTGCCTTGTATGATATGAGCTAAGTTAAGAGCCTAGCCTACGCTTGTTACTATTGATCAATCATATGTTGGTATATCATCATCTTCACCTTATTACTGCCCTTAACGCCTTCGTTTGATGTGCCATTACTTAATAACGCCACCACACTACCGTTATCACTAACGGCTACTAATGATGATAATCCCAATAAGTTACCATCACGATAGTGTACTTTGACTGATTGAGGATCGGGCTGATAAGTGACCATCGCATAACCATAGCACTCTGCTATTTGTGTCAAGTCACAGGCTACTTTAGAGCTGTCTGTTAATATGTTTGGTGGTGATTTAAGCGACATTGCCTTTACTTGTTGGGCTAAATCAATAGCATTTCCCGATAACCCCGCAGCCGACGCAAGCCCTTCATAATCAAATGCTGTATAGATATCAGCGTATCCAGTTAGCCCTGTTTCGACATAGTTATATGTCACCTCATCATTCATAGCATGATTGGGTATAAAACGTAGACTCGTGTCAGCAAAACTATAGTTTTCTGCGATGACCTTCGTATATGGTTTGTTATAGATGCGGCTAACAACTTCGCCCAGTAGGCAGTAGCCCAGATTAGAATAACTGGTTTTACTATCAGGGGTAAAGCCTAACTCAATATTATTTAATTCAGTGATGTGATTGGGACAAATAGCCTTGCCGATACCAAACATGTCCTGCCCAAAGACGCTATAACGATCAAACCCGGCGCGGTGCAATAATAACTGCCCGATAGTAATGTCTTTGATACGCGCATCTTTTGGCGTGTCAATCTCAGTGATGATCGCTGAAAGTTTGGTATCTAGGGATAATCTACCTTCTTTGACCAGTGCTAATATCGCATCAGACGTCCATAGCTTGGTGACGCTAGCATAGCGAAAGCGTGTCTGTTCGGTTGTGGCATCCGATAGTATAGGATACTTACCCTGATAGCCGTTTTCGCAGTGATGCAGTGTGCCATTAGGCTCTATATAAGCAATTTGGTTGGCAGGAGCATTACCATGGCGGGTTTGATAGCGTAAAACATCAGCAAGCCACGTAGGGCTATCATCACTACAAGTCATTTCTCTGACAGCCAACTCAGCACGAATAGGATAAGTCTTTAGCCATAATTTATTACGTGCTTGAGGGTTCGCATAATAATACCCCCATACTGTAGTGACATAGAATAGAACTAATACTATTCCAATATCCGTCCACTTCAAATCTTTAAACATTGGCGGTATTCATCGTTAAGATAGCTTTTAATAGTGAGTAACTATAGTCGAGTTTAAACAAATAAAACGTAGGGTTATAAAGTCGCTTAATAAAAAGTTGTTTTTCTTGTATGCTGTGTCTACACTGATAGAAGCTACGAAAAACATTTTTTTAATTCACTGCATCACTTTTATATCGGGTTGACTATAGTATGAAACAGAAAAAAGCCAAGTAAACATACTTGGCTTTTTTATTTATAGAAATAACACTAATTAAGTTAATGCTGTTAAAGCTGACGAAGAAGCTTCACAGCCTGAAGGTACATACTTTGAATCGACATCAGTTGTGCAAGTCCATGTACCATTCTCGTCACGTAACCAATGTAATAGTTTTGGGGTATCACCCTTTAAATTAGAAGAGGCGTTACTACCAAATTTGCCTTCGATCGTAGCTTTACCATCAGCAGTAATATTAATTTTTGGTGAATTGGCGTCAGTACCAGTTACTTGAACAGCTTCACCTAATAAGTTAGATGCTGTTAGACCTAAGTCAGCTGCATCACATACCGTAGATGAGCTTGTGGTACCAGTAGTTTTACCAGCATTAACACAATCTTCTACAGCAGTTTTATAACCACCTGTTTCACCCATAACACGGGATACTTGAGACTTAGTGATATAGTTTTGATACTGAGGAATCGCAACTGCGGCCAAGATACCGATGATAGCAACCACGATCATTAGTTCGATTAAGGTAAAACCTTTTTGAGCGTTCATAAGAACTCCTTTAGAGAGGATAAAGATAACGGATATTCGCTCGCGCTATCTTTCGTTATGTTAGGTATTGGATATAGTGTATTGATCTTTCGTGCTCTAGTAGATGCATATAGCGTGCCAATATCATTAGTTATAGTAGGTATATGTGCTAAGTGCTCAATTCTTATCGCTATTTATCAATATTTTCGTGCAGTCACTTACCGTACTGTTATCTACTGACACTAATTGTTACGCTAAGCATAACTAAAAGTGTCAGTTTATGTCAATGGCAGCTACTCTGGCTCACGATAACTGACAATAATTGTCAGTTGCCAGACTATTTTTTAGTCATTCCATTCGCTACCAGTGCCGCATTTTTTTTCGGTACCGATAGTACGGCATTTAATGTTTTGATAATTAAGGCTCCCACGCCATCACTTGCCATTTGCGTACCAGACTTCGGCGTTGCCGTAATCATCCACGTAGAAGCGAGCGGATCAGGGGTAAAGCCGACCGTATATAGCGCTGTCCCTTGCTGAGGATAGACGGTCGCAAAGTCTGCTTTGATCTGCGCACTGATAGCACGGTAGCTACCCTGTGCCAGCTTGCGACTCTCAATCTCTGAGGCGATATTTTGCATCTCTGTCATCATATCGACCCGCTTGGTCTTGATGACATAGCGCTGATAGCTGGGATAAACGATAGCCGCGAGCACACCGATGATGGCGACGACGATCATCACCTCGACGAGAGTAAAACCACTCTGTGTATGCTTGCTACTGTTGATCATTACCACTCCTTCTGGCCTGTGCCGCAGTTCTTATCGCCTATTTTTACTTCATTCTCATTTTGACAACGCACACCATTACTGCCGAGCATCATATAGTGAGCATTTTTAGTGATACCTGTGTTGTTAGGTGAAGCTAGCATTTTCCATGAGCGACCTGTGACTGTATCAACATCAGTGCCGCTAGTTATCAAAGAACTGCTGGTGTCTCTACCATCAACCAACGTAATCTGGTAACGATAATTACTAGCGTTACTCCCACTTGGGACATAAATCGTTTTATTGGTTGGTTTGTCGTCATAAACATAAGTTGGAGTAGCAGTTCCGTTGCTAGTAGTTATTTTTTGCGGAGCAAACCCTTGATAGCTAAGCTGTCTGCTGCGCCATCGCTCCAGCTCTATTTGAAGTTGTTGCATCTTAGCTTGGACGTCACGCTCCGCATTTAGTACTGCATAGCGCCGATAGCTAGGAATAGCGATGGCAGCTAGTATACCGATGATAAAAATGATAATCATCAGCTCGATAAGCGTAAAGCCCTGAGCCACGCGGCGCGCGACTGATGAGCGATATGCCATTATGTTTGCCGCCATCTTTTGTCACCCTTATCTTTTATCTTGACGAAGTCTCACTATAAAACACCAGTTTTTTATTGACTGCTGTTTTGCTCATACCATGCTTTTGGCTGTAGCGTATAGCGCTCATTAAATAAGTATTCCGTTGCGCTACCATCACCGCCAGCTTGACTTGGCTTACCAGTACCAGGATAAAGATCTTTGATATTACTGTCGTTTTTAAAACTATCTTGACCGTATCCAGCACGGTTTGCAGCTTCGATACGATCAGCAATAGTAGTAGTACCTATCAAGACCTTTATGTCTTTGTTATCAGCGTTGTATGCACCAAGCGTCAGCTCTTGAATACCTTGTCCTGCCGGAACGTAGCCACCAGTGCCTGTCACTGAATCATCATCCATACAGATACCGTAAGGTAGACAATATAGCTGACGCTCTGAACCACCTACGATTCGTGCTGCACAACTTGAGACGGCGCCATAGATTTTATCGGGGTTATAGACAGTGGTATATAAGATATTGTTGATAGCAGCCATGTCACCTACACCCTTGTTGTACCTGACTTTACTATAGCCGTCAAAACGAGTCAGTGGATAATACCAGCCTTTTTTGCCACCCGTAATCATCAACTTCTTGACCTCAGACTTCTTATCGGCAGTCACAGTACCCGCAAGCTTATCGGCCAAATTCACCAAGTTTTCATTTTTCAAATTAGTGACGGTTTTAGTGAATCCATCTTTGTATAAATCAATACTCGAGATATCAGTGTCAATGATACCGTAGACTCGATTGGCATACTCATTGTTGTCACGCAACGTCGACAGTGGCGAGCTACGATTACCAGAGATGACATTAATAAGGGCAAAGATACTACCGTTGTTAGAGCCGCCTTCGCTACGGTAGAAGCTTACTACTGGACGGGTATAAAAACGGTATGCATATTTTTTGTCGACATCAGCACTGGCATTTAGGATACGAGTCATACTTTTATTGCTAAAATTATCAACTGCGTCAAAACCAAACTGCTCGATTCGCGCATTTTCAAAGTCTGCTCGAAACACCTGTCCACCAAGGTCAGCAGCATAAAGATGATCCATCAGCCCGTCATTGTCACGGTCAAGTACGGTAATTTCGCCCGTAAAACTATGAATCATGTTGCTATTATCACTTTTGGTCGCTGACCAAATTAAATCACCAGTCTTAGCATTAATCATGTAGATAGCATTGCCTTTAGCAGGCTTGCTATCAGTAGGAGCATACTCAGCGTCTTCGTAGCTCATATCATAGCCACCACCAAATATCAGGACATCAGTAGGTTTAGTGTTTTTGTTAGCGTCTGATCCTTTATTTAAGCGAATTTTGGCCGCTGTTGGTTTGCTCCAAATTTGTCCAAGTCGAGAAAACTTCGTCGAGGGCTCACCGTTTAAGGTGTTTGGCGTGATACTAAATTTAATTTTAGGACTGGATTTATCACTAATGTCTATACCGTAGAAAGCTTGTCCACCCATTCGCAAGCCACCATAAGCAAACATACCCTTATCATCTGTAGTATCCACCGTGACTCTTTTATTCTCTAAATCGTATTTATAATCAGTGGTGACCAGCCACGGCGCATCAACACCGAAATATGGTGTTCCAACTTCATCTTTTATAGAACCTTCTACCAATGCTTTTGGTTGCGTCTCCACCATAAGCTTAGGGATGATAGCGAACTCTTCTACACCTGTATCGGCGTCGACTAAATGCAGTGCCCCATCCATTGAGCCAAATAATACGTAATCGTCGCGCGTATCAGTGATACGGCCATTGTTATCTAGGGTCGCGCCATAAGAGACTGCTGTGGGTGTAGAGTGCACTACTCCACCAAGTACCTTGACTTCATTGGTAGGCTGGTCGAGTTTTAGCTTATCTACTTCATCAGAGCTAGTCGACTGACCATCTTTAGTCAATACTTCACTAAAACCTAAAAAGCTCAGTAAACGACGTTTGTTTATTTCATTTGCGTCGGTATAAACACTATCAACAAGGTTGCCGAAGTTTTGTGGCTTACCATTACTATCCACAGTTATTTTGCGTAAAACAGGCGTGTCCGAAGTTTTGTGGCTTACCATTACTATCCACAGTTATTTTGCGTAAAACAGGCGTCTTTTTGTCCTGTAGAGTGTCTTCTACATAGACAGTACGTAGACTAGATAGCCCGGAGTTTGGAGACTTCAGCTGTGCATAGACACCGCCAGCGGCAATATTATTGTTAGCCGGCTTACCATCTACACTAACTCCAACGGTTTGCCACAAGTCTTGAGTGGCAGCACTTAGGTTACCTGCGACATCTTCATATAGCAGCTTATCGTTTTTACCATATAATGTGCCTTTATTTAGGTCATATTTTTTTAGGTTGCCGCGCCAGATACTGCTTGCTGAGGCAATATTTGGATCTAGCATAGGTAGATAGGCATAAGGTAGCTGATTAGCAGCACGATATGGATCATCAGGAATTGTGATCGTGCCAGAGGGTGCTGTGTTGATTATTTGAACCAAACCTGAAGCAAAGTCAACGATACTGGCAGCAATATCTTCAGACTTTTCTGTATAGTAAAAACCGCCATCGCCAAAGGTTTTTACTTCATCATCACCTTTGCGTTCACCAAGTTTACAAAGGTTACGAATATCGTCATCGACATTATTTCCGCTGTTGCAATCGGTGACTTCTTTTGATTTACCATTGATAATAATATTACGAGTACCTGTTAAGCCATCAAAATCTTTACCAAACCCAACGGTCGCCGTTTTGATCGGTAGCCCTTTTGGGTTGTTAGCAGGGTTACGTAGTAGCGCAGCATAGCTTGCCATACATGCCCAGCCTCTATTACTATCTACATTTGGCAAACCACTGCAAGTATTTATAGATAAAGATGATGAGTAAGACAGTGAGTTATTCATAATAGTTTTTGCTCTGCTAGTGCTACTACCATTAGGATAACCATCAGTTAATAGATAAATACCATTACCACTACATTCTTCATCATTGAGGGGCGATATATAACTGCCGTTATTTTTGGTACTGTTATCAGAGTAGTCAAAACCGCTCCACCAAGTACTATTACTATAACCACTATCTTTTGTAGAGGTGCCCATCATATAAGCACCAGATTCTGCTAAAGCGTGGGCTGTAGGCGTTCCTCCAGTAGGGTTTAGACCTATGACCTTATTGAGCAATTCAACACGCTGCTCTGCGCTCAACTCGCGGGTAGGTGTTAGAATAACTGCCCGACTACCATCACCATTGAGGCTATAATTCCCCATGCCAATACTATAATCATCAGGTAGCGAACCTGTCGGTTTGAGACTTCCATCTTGTACGTTATAAACCCTATCAGCAAGTAGCTCTAAAAGGGCTAATTTGAGCTGTGTCATGCGATCAGTTGTTATATTACTTCGATCATACCTATCAGTACAACCATAAGGAGTATAGGGTCCTTGTGCATGCACTTGATTAAAGTTTAAAACTGTATTACCGTTTTCATCTCGTAGCAGACCATCAGGCTGATTTGCATCCTTTTCACGCTCATACACAACCAGCTGAATGGCTTTATCTGTTCTATAACTCTTTTGACCCCTACAAGAGCCGTCATAATAGCTCATACTTCCTGATGTATCTAACATCATAAAAATAGCAGCCGTTCCAGGCTTAGCAGGTGCATAAATCTCTAAGTCGCCAATCGGTTTACGCTTAATAGTGGCAGTATTGGTATGCGCAGATGTCGTTATCAGACCCATAATTATTGACGCTGTCAATGCTTTGATAGGCCACTTGCGTGAGTACGATTTGTTATTTCTGTAGATCATGACCTACTCCTAATAGCAATTTTTTAATATTTGACTCAGACATAACTATGGTGGTTGGACTAACTAGTAGGTAATGTGCAGAGCTTACCGCTACCTTTACCAAAATTGACGCATTTAGTGCGCTTAGATTGGTTTTCGACATTGGCCATCTCATAGATGACCGTACTTGGCACACCCGCTTTTGTCATACAGCCTCCGATAGTATCAGTCGTATCATTTACTGAGTGTAAGCGGCTTGTTTGTTCAAAACAATTTTTGCTACCTACCGATGTGTCACCATATGCTGGTAATACTGCCGTACTATTGATATCAAAAGTAAAAGCTTGACTAGATATCTCGCTACTGTCTTGACCGATTGTATAACTTCTAAAAGGCTCGTTTTCAGAGCTAGGCGGCGTTAGGGCAACACTGACCTGAGTCATGCTGGCATTACGAGCGCTGATGTAGTCATCAGACACAGCTGGATTACAATAACCTTTATTATTCAAACTACCAGATGGAGTAATGATTGAGGCTTTATTGATGTCAAAAAATTGCCCCCGTGGACGAAAGCAAAAGATATACTCATGATCTATACTATCGCTATTTAACATGAAGTGCCCAAAAGGACCACTACGTGAGATCATGTCGTTATAAATATTTGTGTTACTACTGCCATTGATGCTCTGTTCTATATTTTGATGAGCATTATCAGCTGACTGTAATAATAAGGTATTTATTTGGTCACTGGTGGCCAGTCGTAAGTCTGTCGTACTCTGTCTGACCGCAATAACACCTACCAAGATGATTAACATCAAAAATAACAATACCACGATTAATACAGCACCCTGTTGGGCAACTGGCAACTCGCTAGGATATGAGCTCGGCATATCAGACACTTGACTCTCCTTTATGGTGTGTTATTGACAGTAGCCACAATGCTCATTATCCGAGCACTTCGTAACAATATAGTCGATTCATAGCTACGTCGATAGTATTTTTTACGCGAGCTATCTGCTTTAAGTTCGTGCTTTGTGCCTAACAAAGTAAACTCATCTGCATCAGTATCAGTGATGAGCGGTGTGTTACTACGTACGATCATGCCAAGCTTGACGCTTGTAATAGCAGGTTTTTCGCCCTTAGTTGGCTTATCAATATCTAAATAAACGCTAGGCGGCAAATAAGTCAGCTGATCGACAGCTGCCTGCACACCCAAAAGGATTTTGAATTGATCAATAGCTGCAACTACTACTTCACCATTGCCAGTAAATGCCTCTGTCACATTACCATCTGTATCTACACGCCCCGCTGTACAAGCTAATACCAAGTCTTTGGTGGTAGCTGAATTACTTGCACCTGTTGCTAGACGCACAAAGTAACGCTCAACGACCCAATCTTGTTCTGCTACTTCAATTTTTCCACCTTCACAATCATATAGATCATATGGAGTGATGTTCTTATACTGAATAGTTAATTGGTCACTTGGCTTATCTTTGATGTTGGATAAACCAGTAGCGCTATTTAATGTAAGGTACTTGGTGGCGGTTGTATTATTTGTACCTAAGTTAGTTTGAGTTAATACAATACCACCATGATCAGTAGCATCCGTGATATAACTGATAGGGTTCCCTAGATTTGCTAGACGAACGTGTTCTTCAATAGCTTGCATAGCGAAAATACTGCTATCTTGTACCTCAGAAGCGCTTTGTTGGATGGTGATGGTACGAGTATTAATCAAATAGACCTGCATTACAGCTGCAGAAACCAAAAGTCCAAGCACTAAAGCAATCATCAACTCAATAAGAGTGAAACCACGAATGTTCGTTAAAGATGCATTGGACAACAAACGGGCAGTACGGTATTTTGTCATCTAGTAAGCCTCCGAGATAAGACAGTGACTACCTGTCTTATATACACCATTAGCAGAGGCACAAGCTTTACTATCATTATCATCAAGGATAGCCTTGGTATCACTCCATGCCGTGATAACACACATTTGCTGTTGAATAGCTTGTGCAGATGTACCTGGGCACATAACGATACTAACACTAAGATCTTGATCTTTTGCCATTTTTTTAACTATTAAAGCATCACGTGCTGCTAACTGATTGATATCACAGGACTGCTGGGCGATCTCTTTACCTTCTATGGTTTTAGTGGTGGTAGATAGACAGCTATCTGTTCCTACAATACTCACGACTTGACTATCGATCGTAACGCTATCCGTTGCATTACTACTAACCACCGCTTGTACAGTTGGTACTGCGTTGTTATCACTAGCTACTGCTTTGGCAAAGCTGCTGCCACTACCTGTCACATATGCTTCAGGATAGGCCCGCATCACCTCGGCCAAGTTACGTACGACTGTCAATGACTTAGTCCTAACTAAGCTTTCGTCTGTAGTGCTAATAGCACGCACTTGTAATGCGCTAAAGCCTAATACAGCAATAGACAACAGTAATACAGCAACCAATACCTCTACTAGCCCGATACCTGACTGCCTATTATTAACTCTCATTCACAAACCCCTCCTAGCTTGCTACTGATTAGTCCTACGCTACTAACAACTACCTGTCTAGAGGTGGCGGATTTGTTACTATCACAAATAGTATATGTGACCCCGGTACTTACTGTTTTATTAGGCCTGAAAGTTATCTTATTCGCTGAAGACTTTACAATACTCTTCGCATCATATGGATAAGTCGCAATAATTACTAAGTTTGATTCTGTAGGGTTTCCAGCTCCGTTCCCGCTTCCGTTCCCGCTTCCGTTCCCGCTTCCGCTTCCGCTTCCGCTTCCGCTTCCGCTTCCGCTTCCGCTTCCGTTCCCGTTCCCGTTCCCGTTCCCGTTCCCGTTCCCGTTCCCGTTCCCGTTCCCGTTTCCGTTCCCGTTTCCGTTTCCGTTCCCGCCACTATCTGGATCTGTCGGTGGCGTATCTAACGCCCATGCTGAATTAATAAAAAAGCTTGTCCAGTCTTTAGGTCTTGTTACTGTTAAAGATACTAACGGGCCTGAATAGGGAACCTCAACATTGATCATATTGTTTGACTTATTTCCATTCATATAGCTAACGGTTACGGGTATTTTATTAATACTACTTTCAGCTCTAGCCTCTTTTAACACATTTACTAAAGTAGTGGTTGTTGATTTTACTCGCTGATTTGCTAACTGTTTACTTATACTAGGAGCAGCAATGCTTGCAACAATACCTAAGACCACGATCGTCACCATTAGCTCAACTAATGTGAACCCTAAGCAAGCTATAAATCTGGCTTGTGATATTTTTACCGTAGAATTATGCATGTCGCTATCCTATTCTTGGTTACTGTCAAAAACTGACGTGATTTTTATCAAACAATAGCGTATTTAACCGCTTAAGGAAATTTAATCTTTATAAAGGCATCTTAAAAAGTTGTTTAATAGGCTTGAACTACATACCTGCAATTTTTGTACCATTTACTATTACTCAGGTCTATACTCATTGCTGATCTAATAGATTTACTAAGTCTAGCGATACGGTCTCTTATCTTATCAGTTACTCATATCATCGTTACAGAAACATTCCAGAATTATTTAGTGTATATCAAATCGAAGTCGCAAGCCAGCAAGCTTACTGCTGACTCCCATGAGCGAGTGCATAGGCAGATAGGTGATAGCGGTTGGTCGGCAATGAGGACGCAGAGGCGGTATTGGTAGCAGGTTTATACAAAGCGCGGCCCAGCGCTTGTAGGCTAGCACCTGTGGTTGCGACATCATCGAACAGCAGTAAACGTTTAACTGGCGGGGTTTCGGTCAGCACAAAAGCATTATTGAGATTGCTGAGGCGCTCAGCACGTGTTAGGCCTTGCTGGCTGACCGTATCGTCCATGCGCTCTACCCCATGCCATAAGGGGATTTGCCAATGCTTAGACAGCTGCGCGGCTAAGATACTGACCGGATCAAAGCCACGTTTTACCAGACGTTGAGGGGTGGTTGGCATCGCGACGATGACAGCATTATCGTGATGGCAGCCATGTGGCCGTGGTAGTTGACGAATCGCATGGAGCAGCAGTGGCAGTTTGCTCATGTCTTCGTCATGCTTGAAGGCGCGAATGGCTTGCCGAATAGGATAGTCATAAAAAGTAGACGCCTGAATGCCCAAGGCGCTGCCAGCTGCGATATCAACTCTAAATGGTTTGGGCAGCCACGTAATACCATGATGGCAATGAGCACAGAGCAGACCGCGACTCAAGTGACGATGGATATACCGAGCAACCTTACCAAGGTAAATATCGGTAAGTATTGAATCAGCAATAAAAGGAGCGGCTGGGGATAGATGGGAAGACAGCAGCTGGGATGGTGCGGTGCTGCGATATACGCGGCATAGCTGGCAGCGTATATCTACATACTCTGCCAGCCATAGTCCAGTTTGATAAGGAGCCAGTCGGCGCATTGCTTGTACTCCTTAGCAGTCAAAGACGGTCGACGCCGATAAGGCCTTAAAACCCCTTCCAATCATTTAAGACGATACCAAAACCAATGGAGGTGTTTTCATGGTTATAGTCGATGATAGACTCGCCATAGCCTTGGAACAGCTGTACATAGCCATTGACGTTTTCGGTCAGTGGATAAATGTAGTCGATCTGCGCCGCGCCTTTATTGGTGCTGGGGTTATAGCGCAACGTACCGCTTAGGCTTTGCTGATCTGGCAGATCGTATAGAAATTTGATATCACCATAGCCCATGTAGTCTTCGATATCAGGGTTGTCTTCGCTGCTGCTACTTTCGTTATTGACGCGCGCCCAGAGCCGCGGTACGACCGACAACTTGCCCCACTCAGCCCCTGCCATCAGATACGCGCGGTTCCACGAACGCGATAACGGATCATCTTGGCCATTAGAGTGGTGAATGGCACCTGCACCTAGCATACGTAGACGGCCGCCAAAGGGTAAGTCAGCGGTCACAGGCTGGGTCAAAAATATCTCAGGCTGATAGTCGGTGGCGCGAAATGGCCGAGAGTTGTCCTCGTTATATACCTGCCAATGCGACTCTTGGGTATAGCCAAACCATAAATCAGCACTACTATCAAACAAGTCCTCTGCCACTTTGGTCTTTAACGACAGCTGAAACTTCAGCTCCGTCTCACGGACGTCATTGGACGTAAAAGGCTCGGTGTCTTGTGAAGGGCTGCTTGGCCCCAAGTTAGGGTCAAAGGTATAAAACAGCGGCAGTAAGTAGGTTGGACGATAAGGTCTGACGGTCCAAGTACCGCGCTCACTGTTTTTATCCAAATCATAAGATAGGCTCAGCGGGGTGTACTTTTCGATGTCCGTTTGCTTGACACCGACACTTTCGAGCACTTTGGCTTCTCGTTGGGTCAACCCCACTGTATCTAGACTCTGCGTCTCAGGCGAGGACGCCGCTTGTTGGGGCAGCTCGGCAGCCACTGCACTGCTGCTATCGGTTGTGATGGTAGAGCTTTCTTCTACAAATACCACTTGCGGGTTGCCTGACAGTGTGCTTTGAAAGGTTTTGGCTAAGTCCACAGGCTGTTTGGTGGTGGTATAGCTCGGCGTTTTGCCTTGCTCTGCCACTTTATCAAAACAAGCCAAACGCGCGGTCGCCAGCTGTACCTCGGTACATTCAGCAAACAGTTTTGCTTGTTTGGCGATAAACTCTTTACTGACCACTTTACGGTTTTGCTTACCTGCCTCTGCGCTCGCTGGTTGCTCAGTATCGGCCTCGCTGTGCGGCACCTCATAATCCTCATACTCAAACGCCGCGTCTGGAACTGGCAGCTCCCGATAGGTTTGCTCGTCCATCGCAGCGTGAGCTTGTAAAGCCGTCAAGCTCAAAGCCGCCGCGATTGCAACACATAGATGGCGATGGCTACTTTGACGACAGTTGGGTGATAAGCCATCAGATGGCTGGCTTGTGGCACAGGCTTGCGGTAATTGACGTTGAGTAATGATATGGGCAAACATAGGTGTCCTTTATCTGACCAATAATAAGGTCAGTAGAGTATTTTAGATAATGAATATACCATTAGCATCAGCGCTAATATAAAAACCATTCATTAATGGACATCGAGGGCTATGCTGACAATTCGCCTAGCCCCTTCAGCATTGTTGCTTTATTGTAATGAAAATATAGACACTATACTAGCGTTATCCTTGCTGCAAATACAGATAATAACAAACACAAAAAGACAGATCTCCGTATGAGCTTACTTTGACTAGCGAGAGACAATAGAGGTTACCATTATATCAAGCACCATGCCTGTATAAAGAAACAAGATAAACAGACAAGGACATTTAATACCTATAAAAGCAAATAGTTAGTCGGTCACCCTGCCAACCCCAAGACACCTTACCAAAAAAGCCAAGCGCCTAACATAGTAGGCGCTTGGCTTTTGATTGGCAAAATATACGGCATTAGCTGTTATGTCAGGCGGGTGTTTGAA